>JADCBH010000351.1 GCA_020253595.1 Brevundimonas sp. | reverse complement strand
TCTATCTTGATCTTCGCACAATTGGATCGAATGGGTCGATCTACGCTGACAGTTCGCGTCCCCTAGCCGAGCGTGCTGCTAGCCTCTTGAGCGACGTAGTGGGGGCAATCCAGAGCGAACTGGAGGCCGTCGCAATTGACCACATCGATACCCACCCTCGGCCCGACCGACTGACGGCTCTCGTCGATGAGCTTCGTCAATCAATCACGACGATGAGAATCATCGGCGAAACAAACAGAGAGGAAGAGAGCGCTGCCGAAAAGGCCGTGGCGATTAAGGGAGGGATGGGACTCAATCCGGCGTCTTGGGGAGCGTCAGTTGGGGGATCGAAGGCATCTCGGACCAATGAGGTAGGAAAAGTTTCTAGGTCCGGCGAGGAAACCCTGCATTTAGACTTCGGGAGCATCGCTTCAGCCACAAAGGCTTTGGTCGACGAACTTCAGTTTGATCGACTGTGGCTTCTGCTCGACGAGTGGAGTGAAGTGCCATTCGATCTTCAACCGTATCTTGCAGACCTCCTTCGAAGGACCGTAATAACATTACAGAAAGTCACAATAAAGATCGGCGCAATTGAACATCGATCAGTGTTTTCTATATCGCGACCCCGGGGCGAGTATGTCGGACTCGAGGTTGGAGCAGATATATTTGCTGACCTAAATCTTGATAACTTCCTCGTTTTTGACAACGATCAAGACAAAGCTACGCATTTCTTCAAGACGTTGATATTCGCTCACTACAAGAGCGTTGTGCCCGAAACACCTATTGCGACGGCCGACGAATTCATCGCCAGTGTTTTCACCCAATGGGCGGCCTTCGAGGAGTTTGTTCGCGCTGTTGAGGGAGTTCCCCGCGATGCGTTAAACTTGGCATCATCGGCTGCTACAAAGGCGTTTGGCGAAAAGATTAGCATTAATCATGTACGATTGGCGGCCAGAGATTGGTATCAACAGGATAAGTCAGCTATCACTCGATCAACGCCAGAACTTTCCGCGCTTCTTGCATTCATTGTTGACGAAGTCATAGGAAAGCGTCGTGCGAGAGCCTTTTTGTATTCGAGTGCTTCGAAACATGAACTTATCGAACGACTGTTCGACAATCGCCTCCTTCACGTGTTAAAGCGAAATATCTCATCGCATGATGAGCCCGGACAACGCTTTGATGTCTATAAAATTGATTATGGGTGCTACGTGGACCTAATCAACACCAGTAAAGCGCCCGAAGGCCTGTTCGTCGCTAATGATGACGAGGTTATCGAGGTGCCGCGAGACGACTACCGATCAATTCGACGCGCAATCTTGCGTGACGAGGATTTGGAGCCTGCTGCTCGCGAGCACGGCGCGGCCTAACAGCGGTTGATCCTTGTATCAGCGCCCTTCGCCCCCATGCCCTCCCTCCTCTTCGTTTGCCTCGGCAACATCTGTCGCTCGCCGCTCGCCGAGGGCGCCCTGCGGGCCGAGGCGGCGCGGCGGGGGGTGGCGCTGGTCGTCGATTCCGCCGGCACGGGGAACTGGCATGCGGGCGAGCCGCCGGATGAGCGGGCCATCGCCGTCGCGGCCCGGAACGGCGTCGACATCACGCCCCTTCGCGCCCGTCAGGTCACGCGCGCCGACTTCGCCCGCTTCGACCACATCGTCGCCCTGGACCACGACAACCTGAAGGACCTGCGCCGCCTCGCGCCCGCCGACGGGGTCGCGCGGCTCAGCCTGCTGCTGGACTGGGTTCCGGGCCGACAGGGTCAGGCCGTGGCCGATCCCTGGTTCGGGGAGGCTGAGGGCTTCGACGCCACCTGGGCCGACGTCACGGCCGCCGCCCGCGCCATGGTGGAGCGCCTGTCGCGCGACGCGACGGCCGCGCCCTAGAGCGTCAGGGCCTCGACCGCTCCGACCGCCTGTCCGCCCGACACCACCGCCCCGCCCGCGACGGCATAGACCGTGTCCCCCACCGCCGCCGCCGCCAGACCGTGGCGCGGCGTGCGCATGTCCGGTCCGGCGCTCCAGACATCGCTCGCGGGGTGATAGATCCAGGTCTCGCGGAACACCCCGCCGCCTCCGGCTGCGAACCACTCGCCCCCGAACGCGACCAGTTTTCCGCCGACGGCGGCCATCGCCAGACCGCCCCCGACCTGCTGGTCCGCCGCCGCCGAGCGGGGAAGGGGCGCTGGCGTGTCCCAGCGATCTCCGGCGGGGTCGTATCGATCCAGCCGCCCCGTCCCGCCGCCGCCGACCGTCCGTCCGCCCGCGATCCACAGCGCGCCGTCCAGCACCGCGCCCGCGGCGCTGTTGCGGGCCATCGGCGCCGGCCGCGCCCGCTCCCATCGGCCGTCGGCCAGCACCCAGTGGGTGTCGACGTCCCCCTGATCTCGCCACTGGGCGTTGGCCTCGGCTCCGGGGGAACGGCCGGTGACCAGATGCACCCGCCCGGCGTGGGCCAGACCGACGGACTCGGCCAGAGGCGTCGGCAGCGACGGCCCCGGCGTCCAGGCCTCTGCGCCCGGCGTCAGGCTCCAGACCTCGGTCGCATTGGTCCAGTCTCCGTCTCTCCGGCGATAGCCGCCGATGGCCAGCAGCCGGTCGCCGTCGGCCACGATCATCGGATGGTGCCGGGGCTGCGGCAGC
>JADCBH010000350.1 GCA_020253595.1 Brevundimonas sp. | reverse complement strand
GGGAAGATGTTGATGCCGCGCACCTTCACCATGTTGTCGGACCGTCCGAGGAAGCCCTCGATCCGTTGGAAGTTCGCGCCGATCGACGACGGCCGGGTAATGACCTCGGTCACATCGTGGGTGTTGAACCGGATGATTGGATACAGGTCGTCCTTGTAGAGGCAGGTCACGACCATATCGCCGGGCGAGCCGTCGGCCACGGGCTTGCCCGTGTCGATGTCGCAGACCTCCAGATACTGGGCGTCCTCCATGACGTAGAGGCCGTCGCGGTCGGGGCCCTCGCCCGCGATGCAGCCGGTGTCGCCGACGCCGTACCAGTCGAAGCATTCCGCCCCGCCCCAGGCGTCAGACAGGGCCTGCTTGTCCTCGCGGCCCATGTGGCCCGAGATCATCCGCACGGGGATGTCGACGCCGGGGACCAGTCCGGCCTCGCGCGCCACCTCGGCCAGCCGCTTGATGTAGTCGGCGAAGCCGACGATGGCTGTTGCACCAAAGGTCTTCATCAGCTCGACCTGCTGGGCCGAGCGGGTCTCGACGCCGGTGCCCGCCGACATGAAGACCGCGCTGGTCCAGTGGGTCACGGCCTCGCGCACATAATGGCCGCCGTTGATCATGCCGTGGCCATAGACCGAGTGGACGACGTCGCCCGAGCGAAGCCCCTGCCAGCGATAGAGGCGGGCCAGAAGCAGGTTCTGAACCTCACGGCTCTTTGGCCCGAACAGCAGGACCTGGGGCTTTCCGGTGGTGCCCGAGGTGGTGTGGAAGATGACGGGCGGGCGCTTGTCTGCAGGGTAGCTATCGAAGCCGGCGAAGTCGCCGAACGGCGGCGCGATCTCCAGCGACTTCATGATGTCGGACTTGTCGAAGCTGGGCAGGTTGGGCAGGTCGTCGAGGCCCTTGATGTCCCCCTCGGCGATGCCGGCGGCACCCCACAGACGACGATAGAAGGCGGTCTTCCAGGCGCGGGCGACGCAGCGGGCGAACAGCGTCTCTTGCCGGGCGCGGAGCTCGTCGCGGCTGATGGAGGTCACCAGCCGGGTGAAGGCATCCCCGATGGGGTGGTCACGGGCGATGGCGGCGAAATCGATCTCGTCCCAGTAGGTGCGGTGGGTGTCGGTCATCGGTGGGCTCCGAGGAGGGAGAGGATCGCAGCGGCGTCGGGCAAGGTCTCGAACCGGTCGATCATGTCAGCAACGGCAGTCGCATTGGCACCGAGGCCCCCGAAGTCGAGGCAGGCGGCCTGTTTGGCCAGGTGCTGTTCATGGGTCAGGGGTTGTGCGGGCGAGCCAAGCTGGGCGGTGACCGAATGTCGGAACGAGCGGCCATCGTTGGTGCTGACGGTGAGGGTCGCCGGAGTGAAGGCGGCAGGGTCCGGGTTATCGTCGGCCTCGACGAGGACGCGGTCCGCAAGCTGGAGGAGTGCCAGATCAGACAGCCGCTCCGGCGTGAAGTCAGCGAGACCCACAGTACCGCGCGTGAGGACCACAGCCCCCAGCCACGGCAGGCAAAGCCGCGCCCAGGCTGGGGCCATGTCGGCGCTGGGACGACGCCCGACGAGGCGGTGGATGAGAGGCGGCGCGCGATAGACGATCTGCGCAATGTCCCCGGAAGTCAGTCCGTGATCCGCCATCAGGGTCTGGAGGGCGACAATGCCGCCATGGGCCGCGCGCCCAGTCGGGAAGGGTTTCCAGCTGACCTCGGCGATGCGGAAGCCGGGCGCGGGGTCGGTGAGGGGCGCGGCGTTGTGCGCTGTCTCGAACAAGGTGAGGTAGCCGAAGGGCCCCTCCAGCGAAGCCTCGGGTCCGGGGAGGCCAGCCTCGGCGAGGTCGACGGCCATGACGGCGGCGCGGGCCGCGTTGGCGATCTGGACAGGAAGCGCTGGCTTGCCCTCGGCGTGCGCCTGCATGGTGCCGGAGGCGAAGGCAAGGGCGTAGCCGAAGGCGGAGACGCCCTGATCCACCGGAAGGCGACGCAGCGAGATCAGGGCGGCGACGCAGCCGAAGATGCCTGCCGTCGCAGGGCGGAAGAACTTGAGCGGCGTGGTGGCGGAAAGGCCGAGAGAGGCGGCGACCTCGACCCCGGCGACGAGGGCGGTCAACAGGGTTTCGCCGGTGATGGGTTCGCCCTCGGAGGTGGCGCGGTCGGCCTCGGACAGGATCACGGCACCGACCGTGGCCATCGGGTGGACCACGGCGGGTTCGTGGACGCAGTCGAACTCCTGAGCGTGGATCTGGAAGGCGTTGACGAAGGCGGCCGAGGGCTGGGGCAGACGCACGCCCGGCCGGCCGAGCACGCCGCAGGTCGAGCCCTCGCCCCAGCGCCGGGCTGCGGTCAGGACATTGACGGCGAGCGGCGCACGGGCTCCGGCCGCGCCGACGCATAGGGTGTCGTGCAGGAAGGTTTTGGCGGCAGCCCGCGCTGGGCCGTCGATGTCGGCCCAGGTCAGGGCCAGGGCGCGTTCAGCGAGGGTGCGGGACAGGGTCATGCGGCCTTCCCGGGCAGGGCGGCAGACAGGTCGGCGACCGTCGTCGTGAGACCCAGCCCCTCGACGGCGGCGATCAGGCGCTTGGCCGCTTCGGGGCTCATACCGCCCCAGGCCATCAGGGCGCGCGCCTTGTCCCGGACAGCGTCGGGCGACAGGGGGTTCTCGGGATCGCCGAGCGCGTCGAGCGCTTCGATCCGGTGTTCGACGCCACCCGCCTTAGCCATCAGCCGGGCACCGAAGCGGGCGGGATAGGCGGCGGTGATGTCGTCGGCGACGCCGACCGAGACACGGGCACGCAGGGCGGCGATCTCGGGGTCCACCAGGGCGGCGGGCTCGAACCGGGCCAGGCCGGCGTCGCCGTGGATGAGGGCGACCGCCACGCTGTGTTGCAGCGAGAACTTGCCCTCGGCTGGGGTGGTCGGATCGGGCTTGTCGCAGAAGAGGACGCTGTCGCGGTAAGTCTCGACCCGCACGGTGTCCGGCGGGCCGTCGATCCGCGCGCGCAGGGCGAGCGCCGCGTCAATGGCGGGATGGGCATGACGGCAGGCGGCGTGGGGCTTGAAGCTGACCTCGTGGATGAACCAGCCGTCGGCGGAGGCCAGCACGGCCTCGGGATCGGCCTCTGGTGCCATGGCAGGCAAGAAGCCTTGCTCCCCCTCCAGTACCTTGAGCGGCCCTCGGAAGCCGGCGCGCGCCAACAGAGCCGAGGCCACGCCGTTCGCCGCCGCCCGACCGTCGTGCAGCGCCTTGACCGATCCCGGCTCATGCCGCGCTCGCCAAAGCCCTGCGCCCTGCTGGCCGGCCAACCCGAGCGCCCAGGCGGTCCGTTCGTCATCCAGCCCCATAAGGCTGGCTCCAGCCGCCGCCGCACCAAAGCCGCCGACGGTGCCGGTCGGATGGAAGAAGCGATAGTGCGAGGCCCCTGCCGCTCGCCCGATGCGGATCATGGCCTCATAGCCGCGAACGATGGCGTCCAGCAGGGCCTCGCCGTCGGTCACGCCGAGGTGCTCGGCGAGCGCCAGGGCGGCGGGCATCGCAACGGGGCCGGGGTGCAGCAGAGCGCGGCGGTCGACGTCGTCCATCTCCAGGATCGCTCCGGCCGGGCCATTGGCGAGCGCCGCCGCCTGGGGCCCGACGCTAGCGCCGCCGATGATCTTGCAGGCCCCTGTCCCCTCTGCCCGAGCCAACCCCTGGACGCGCGCCACATCGGCCTCCCGTGCCCCCGCCACGGCACAGCCGACCCAGTCGAGCAGGTGCAACCGTGCCCGCGCGCGATCGTCCGGCGAGACCGGCCTCGCCAGCAGAACCGCCAGTCGTTCGGTGATGGAGGACAAATGTCCGGACATATGCTGTTATCGCGTCCCCGGCCCTCGCCGGTCAAGCCGGAGCGCGCCCCTAACCCATGCCGACCTCGATGACGATGGACGCCGCGATCGACGCCCTCAAGTCGGCCGTGCCGAACGGCGGCCGCGTCTTCGTCCAGGGCTGCGCGGGCGAGCCGCTGGCGCTGGCGCAGGCGTTGGCGCGGCGGCCCGAGGCGGCGACGGGGTTGACGTTCGAAGGCGTGTGGATTCCCGGGGTCAATCGCACGGACTGGGCCGGGCTACATGCACAGGCCCGCGCAGAAGCCATCTTCCTCGCGCCAGAATGGCGCGACAGCTTCAGGGCGGGTCAGCTGGCATTCTCGCCTCTGACCTACACCCAGGTCTGGCGACGGCTGTCGGAGCGGCCGTTCGATGTCGGGGTTTTCACCATTGCTCCACCGGACCCGGGCGGCCGATGCAGTCTCGGTGTCGCGGCCGACTTCAGCCCGGCCGTGTTCGAGCGGACCCGGTTCCGCATCGGCCTGACCCACGCGGACATGCCCGCCGTACGCGACGGCCCGACCACGCCGCTCGACGCCTTCGACGTTGTGGTCGAGGTCGGGACGCCCCTGCCCGGCTATGGTGCCGGCCTGATCGATCCGGTCAGCGCCGCCATCGCCGCGCGGGTCGCCGCCTTGGTCCCGGACGACGCGACCGTGCAAACCGGCCTCGGCAAGATCGGAGTGGCGACGCTGGCCGCGCTTGCCGACCGCCGGGGCCTGTCGATCCACTCCGGCATGGTCACCGATCCGCTGATCGAACTGCTGGATCGGGACGCGGTGAACGCCGTGACCACCGGCGTGGCGCTCGGCTCGTCCGGTCTCTACGCCCGCGTGGCCGAGGATGCTCGCGTGCGGTTCCAGCCGGTCGGACAGACCCACGCCATCTCTACGCTGGCGGCCATCCCGCGCTTCCTCGCCATAAACTCGGCCATCGAGGTCGATCTGTTCGGACAGGTCAATGCCGAGTGGATGGACGGGCGCCAGGTCTCGGGGGCCGGTGGCCTGATCGACTTCCTGCGCGGGGCCTGGGCGTCGGACGGCGGGGTGCCGGTCATCGCCCTGCCCGCCTCTGCCAAGGGCGATGCGCTCAGCCGGATCGTGCCGCGCCTGTCCTGTCCGCCCAGCGTCGGCCGAGGCGACCCGGTCGTGATCGTGACGGAGCATGGCACCGCCGATCTGCGCGGCCTGTCGATCGACGCGCGGGCTGAGGCCCTGATCGACGTCGCAGCGCCTTCGCACCGCGATCGATTGGCCGAGGACTGGTCCGCCATGCGACGGGCGATGTAGGGAGAGCCATGGCCGCGCCCCGCTATCGCCAGCTCGCCGAGACCCT
>JADCBH010000035.1 GCA_020253595.1 Brevundimonas sp. | reverse complement strand
TTGTTGGCATGGTGGATCGCCACCACCGCCTTGCCGGGCGCGCGCAACAGTTCCGACAGCTTGCCGAGATCGATCACACCGCGCCCGTCGACCGGCAGGACCTTGACCGGCTTGCCCGACGCGATGGCCGCTTCGGCCACACACGGGTGCTCGGACGCACAGACGATCA
The DNA here is from genome assembly GCA_020253595.1 of Brevundimonas sp. GTDB lineage: Bacteria > Pseudomonadota > Alphaproteobacteria > Caulobacterales > Caulobacteraceae > Brevundimonas. Next base: position 3,601 of record JADCBH010000035.1, on the reverse strand, counting down.
ACCGCTCGTACCCGGCCGCCAAGGCGCTGGCGATGGCCTGGGCGTTGGATTCCGTGCCGCCGGACGAGAAGACGACGGACTGGGCGTCCGCTCCGACCATCTCGGCCAAGCGGGCCCGCGCCGTCTCGACCCGCGCCCGCGCGCGCCGCCCGGCCGCATGCACCGCCGACGGATTGCCATTGTCGGCCAGGGCCTCGGCCATCGCCGCCTGCACCTCGGGCCGCACCAGGGCGGAGGCATTGTAGTCCAGATAGACCGGGCTCATGCGGCCACCCCGACGCCGGCGTCGACCGGCGCGCGCCTCTGCGCGGTCCGGTTCAGGATTACATCCTCCAGGGACACACTGGACAGGTAGCGATGGATCTCGTCGCCCAGATCCTCCCACAGATTATGGGTGATGCAGCGCTCTCCCCCCATCATGCAGCCGCGCGGCGAGGCATGGGCCGTGCAGCGCGTCGCGCGGATGGGCTCATCGACGGCCAGCACGATCTCCGCCACCGCCGTCTGGTCCGCCCCCTTGGCGAGACGATAGCCACCTCCGGGCCCGCGCACGCTCTGAACGAGGCCGCTCTTCCTTAGTCGAGCGAACAGCTGCTCCAGATAACTCAATGAAATTTCCTGGCGCGTGGCGATTTCCGCCAGCGACACGGCGCGCGCCTTCCCGCCTTCGGCGCGCCCGTGCCGGGCCAGGTCAGCCATCGCCATCACGGCGTATCGTCCCTTGGTCGACAGTCGCATCGTCGCCCTCGCAAAAATCGCGCGCCTTTTCGGGGTCCTGTGCTATGACCCGCCGCTTCATGAGGCGACCTGCGCGCTGCAGCGGACTTAGAAAGTCCTACTGTGGTGGTCAAATATTTCGCGGTCGCGAAACTACAATTGAACGGATTCCAGAGCCCACATGCCTGAAGTCATTCTGCCAGGGGCCTCCGGCCGCATCGAAGGCCGCTACTCCCCCGGCAAGCGCCCGAACGCCCCGATCGCCCTGATCCTGCATCCGCACCCCAAGGCGGGCGGGCACATGAACAACCCGGTGGCGGTGACCCTGTACCAGCTGTTCGTGAAGCGCGGTTTCGCGACCTTGCGCTACAACAGCCGCGGCGTCGGCAAGTCCCAGGGCGAGTTCGACAGCGGCATCGGTGAACTGGCCGATGCGGCCACCGCGCTGGACTGGCTGCAGTCCAACAACCCAGCCGCCACCCAGACCTGGGTCGGCGGCTATCAGTTCGGTGCCTACATCGGCATGCAGCTGCTGATGCGTCGCCCCGAGACCGACGGCTTCATCTCGGTCTCACCGCCGTCGAACATGTACGACTTCAGCTTCCTCGCCCCGTGTCCGGCGTCGGGCCTGTTCCTGCACGGCACGGCCGACACCATCGTTCCACCTATCGAGGTCGAGCGTGTGGTCAACAAGCTGCGCACCCAGAAGGGCATCGTCATCGACTACGAGCTCGAGGACGGTGCCAGCCACTTCTGGCAGGACCACCTGCCGGCCGTGGACACCCGCGTCGGGGCCTATCTGGACAAGCGGCTTGAGGCCGAGCCCGCCTGACAGCGTCTGATGGCCGCTTCCTTCCCGAGCGAGAGCGCCTAGGATGGCCTCCGGAATCGGGGGGGAGACCATGAAACTTGGCATTGGCGCGCTCGCGCTCGTGGCGTCGCTCGTTGCGAGCGGCGCTTGGGCTCAGGACGGTGAACGTCGACCTTTCTGCCCCGACCGGCCGGGCAAGGGCGACTCAACCTGCGTCATCGACCCGGGCGTGGTTCAGGTCGAGGTCGGCCTGTTCGACGGCTTCGAGCAGGAGGACGACGCGACCCGCATCGAGGGCTGGTCGGTCGGCTCCGTCACCGTGCGCTACGGCATAGGCCCGCGCACGGAGGTCCAGGCCGGCGTGTCCATCGCTACGCGCGAGGAGGCGACCGATCGCGCGACCGGTGTGACCGATACGGCCGAGGGGATCAGTGACCTGTTCCTCGCCATGCGCCATAGCCTGATCAACCCGGATGGGGAGCCTTTCGGCCTGGCCCTGACCCTGTTCGGTACGGTCCCGACCGGCGGTGACGAGGTGCGCGCCAGCGGCATCGAGGCCGGAATCGCACTGCCGATGGCGTTCGATACCGGCACGGAGTGGAGCCTGGGAGTCTCGCCTTTCGTCGAGGCCATCCGCGACGCGGACGGCGAAGGCTCACACGCCGCCTACAGCCTGGTGGTCGGCACCGACCGGGGCTTCGGCGACTGGACGCTCGGCGCCGAGATCTGGATCAGTCTCGACGACGACCCGCTGGGGTCCACGACTCAGTCCACGTTCGACCTGATCGCGGTCTGGAGCCCGCCGTCCATGCCCGACGCCCAGCTCGATTTCGGGCTGAACTTCGGGCTGAACGACGACAGCCCCGATGTCGAGTTCGGCGTGGGCCTGGCGCGCCGTTTCTGACGGCCAGGCCCGCCGTCGTCAGTGGGCAGAGCCCGCAGGCGGCGGCCCCTTGGTCTTCCAAAGCGACCACACCACGCCGGCCGTCAGGATCAGGCCAGTGATGGCCAGCGACCACGCGGCCGGGAACTTCTCCCAGCCCAGCAGATCGGCCACGAAGATCTTGCCGCCGATGAAGACCAGCAGAACCGCCAGCGCCTGCTTCAGATAGGCGAAGCGGTGGATGATGGCGGCCAGGGCAAAATACAGCGCCCGCAGCCCCAGGATGGCGAAGATGTTCGAGGTATAGACGATGAACGGATCGGTCGTGATGGCGAAGATCGCCGGCACGGAATCGACCGCGAAGATCACGTCGGCGATCTCGATCATGATCAGGGCCAGGAACATCGGCGTGGCCCAGAGCACCATCCGGCCCGACTTGGGATCCGGCTGACGAACGAAGAACTTCTGGCCGTGCAGCTGGTCGGTGACGCGCATGTGGCGGCGCATCCACTTCACCAGAGGGTTCTCGCCTACGTCCGAGTGACCATGGCCGGCGAAGAACATCTTGATGCCGGTGAAGATCAGGAAGGCGGCAAAGATGTAGAGGACCCAGCCGTACTGGCTGACCAGCGCTGCGCCCGCTCCGATCATGATCGCCCTGAGCACGATCACGCCGATGATGCCCCAGAACAGGACCCTGTGCTGGAGCGCCCGGGGAATGGCGAAGTAGCCGAAGATCATGGCGATGACGAAGACATTGTCCATCGCCAGCGACTTCTCGATCGCAAAGCCGGTCAGGTACTCAAGCCCGGACTGGCTGCCCAGCTCCCACCACACCCAGCCGCCGAACATCAGGGCGATGGCGATATACATGCCGGACAGCATCAGGCTCTCGCGAACCCCGATCTCATGCTGATCCTTGTGGAGGATGCCCAGATCGAGCACCAGGAGCGCGAGCACCACGCCCATAAACGCCAGCCACATCCACGCTGGCTTGCCCAGCCAGTCGGCCAGGAAAAAACTCATCAGGTCCATAGGACTCCCCTTGTCTAGGGAGCGACCACAACGCGCGTATCCTGGGATCGACCGGATGGGGTCGTCGCGCACCGAGCTCGCTCGATGCGGTCCGACATCACGTCTGCCATCAGACGTCAGAGGGGCCCGGTCCGCTGACAGCGGAAATAGACGAC
>JADCBH010000349.1 GCA_020253595.1 Brevundimonas sp. | reverse complement strand
ATCCCAACGATCCGCGCCGGTTTGCTTTGCCGATGCCCCAAGTGCGGCAAGGGTCGGCTGTTCGCAGGCTTTCTGAAAGTGGTGGATCGTTGCTCCGTCTGCGGCTTTGACTTTACCCGGCTGAACACCGGCGATGGCGCGGCCATCTTTGTCATGCAGATCGCGGGCGGCCTGGTCGTCTTCACCGCCCTGTTCGTCGAGATCGCGCTCTCTCCTCCCATGTGGGTGCATCTGGCGATCTTTCTGCCGCTGGTGCTCGTCCTGTCGCTGGGCCTGATGCGGCCGGGAAAGGGCGTCATGATCGCGCTGCAGATGAAGAACCAGGCCGGCGAGGCCAAGACCGATGACTGACACCAGAAAGACCATTCCCTGGCTGCTGATCGCGCTCGTTGTGCCGGCCCTGGCCGTGCTGATCGCGCTGGGCACCTGGCAGATGCAGCGCCTGGACTGGAAGTCGGACATGATCGCTCGCGCCGAGGTGGCCGCCTCCCAGCCGCCGGGGCTGATGGCCCAGGTCCTGGTCGAAGCCGACCCCGAGTTCCGCAAGGCGCTGGTCGTCTGCCGGGGTCTGACAACGGCCCCGTTCCTGGAGTTGCGCTCCATCCAGGACGGCCAGCCGGGCTTTCGCTTGATCTCGGCCTGCACGCCAGAGGGGCTGGATCAGACCTTTCTCGTCGATCGGGGATTTGTGCCTGAAAGCGTCGTTGATCGCCCTCGGGTCGTGCCTTCGACCCTGCCGCTCAGCCTAACGGTCGAGCTGCGGCGCACGCCGACCCAGGGTGGCATGACGCCCGCACCGGAGGGCCGCGTCTTCTATGGCCGCGACAACGCGGCCATGGCTCAAACCCTCGGTGCAGGCGAGGCGTCAGAGTTCACACTCTTTGCCCTCGTCAGTCCGAACCCGGAGATCGAGGCAATGGTGGCTTCCGCCCCGCCCGCTGCCTTTTCCAACAACCACCTGGGCTACGCCCTGACCTGGTTCGGCCTCGCGCTTGGCCTTGTGGGTGTCGCTGGTGCCATGGTCATGCGTCGCCTCAGAGGGGGGGTATGACGGCTCGGCTGCATACACTCTCGAACGGCGTGCGTGTCGTCTGCGACCCCATGCCGGGCCTGAGGACGCTGGCCCTGACGGTCGCCGTCAAGGGCGGTGCCCGATGGGAGCCCGAGGACCGTTCCGGCTGGTCGCACCTGCTGGAACACCTGGTCTTCAAGGGCGCGGGCGACATGGGGGCCCGCGAGATCGTCGAACGCATCGAGGCCGATGGTGGCTCCATCAATGCCGCGACCGGCTACGAGCGAACCAGTTTCGACGTGCGGGCGCTCCATGGCTCCCTGCCCCTGGCCCTGCAGGTCGTGTCCGACCTGGTCTTCCGCCCCACGCTCGACCCGGTCGAGATCGAGCGGGAGAAGGACGTGGTCGCCCAGGAGATCGCCGAAGCCTTCGACACGCCTGATGACCACGTGTTCGAGATGGCGCAAACCCAGGCCTTCGCCGGCCAGCCACTGGGCCGTCCGATCCTGGGTTCGGTCGAGAGCCTGGCAGCCGCCGATCGTGCGACCATGCAGGGCTGGCGCGCCCGTCTGTATTCACCGGACCGCATGGTGGTCGCTGTCTCCGGTGCCGTGGACGAAGACGAGCTGTTGAGCCTGTCCGAGCACTGGTTCGGCGACGCAGCCCCCGCCCCGGCCGACGCTCCAGCACCTGCCGCCTTCACGGGGGGCGCGGCCAGTCTGTCGCGCCGTATCGAGCAAGCGAACCTGGTCTTCCAGCTGCCGGGCGTGGGGGCTTCGGACGCTGCCGCTCCGGCCATGCGTGTGTTCAGCGAAATCCTGGGTGGAGGCATGGCGTCGCGCCTGTTCCAGACGGCGCGCGAGGAACGGGGTCTGGCCTACGCCATAGACGCCTGGCACGACCCCTACGACGACACCGGCATTCTGGGCGTCTATGCGGGGGCGTCAGCGGATCGCGCGGCCGAGCTGGCCACCTTGACCGCTCAACAGCTCCGGCAGCTGGCCGAAGACGGTCCAAGCGAGGGTGAACTCTCACGTGCCCGGGCCGTTCTCAAAGCCGGGCTCTGGATGTCGGATGAAAGCCCGGCCAGCCGTGCAGGGCGCATGGCGGCTCAGACCCTGATGTTCGAGCGACCCATCCCGTCACAGGAAACGGCGGACCGGATCGATGCCGTCACCGCCGAAGGCGTGCGCGAGGCCGGTCGGCGCGCGCTGGAACCCCGTCGGGCGGCCACCGCTGTTCTGGGACCGAAAGGCGCCGCCTCTGCCGGGCGAGCCTTCGTGGCCGGCCTGACCTGAGGGCCGTTTCCAACAGGGGGCGAAAGGAATAGGCTCCGGGTATGGCCCTGCTGGACTGGATGACGGATGCGACCGGTCCCGTGGTGGAGGGAGCCTCGGTCCTGCTTCGGCCGCCGCGATCCGGGGATTTCGAGGCCTGGGCGGACCTTAGATACGCGTCTCAAGCCTATCTGCGACCGTGGGAACCCACCTGGCCGGACGACGATCTGACCCGCGCCGCCTTCCGACGCCGCCTCGGCCTGTATGCCCGTGAAATGGATCAGGGCCATGCCTGGCCTCTCTTTGTCTTTGATCCGTCAGGGCGCACGCTCTACGGAGCCATCACCCTGTCGAACGTTCGGCGCGGCGTGGCTGAAACAGGAACTCTCGGCTACTGGATCGGGCAGCCCTTCGCCGGGAGCGGGCTGGCGACCGCCGCCGTCAAGGCCATGGCCGGCTTTGCTTTCCGCGCCGCCAGACTGCACCGGCTGGAGGCTGCCTGCGTGCCGACCAACCTGGCCTCGCGCCGGGTGCTTGAAAAAGCAGGCTTCCGGAAGGAAGGCGAGGCGCGGGCTTATCTCAAAATTAACGGCGTTTGGGCAGATCATCTCCTGTTCGGCCTCTTGTCGGACGAGTTCAGCGCGCCCTGAAGGACATCCCGCCACGTGACCCCGCGATCCCGCAGCCAGAACTGGGACGCGACCACTGCGATCGAGGCGCTGGCGGCCGCCGATAGCGCCCTCTGGATCTGGACGCCCGCCGAAGACTCACTGAGGCTCACAGGTGCCACACGATTGCTGGGGCTGGGACCTCTGGCACCTGAGTGTTCCGGAGCTGCCTTCGTCGCCCTCGCCTTGCCCCAGGATCGCTCGCTGGCCGAAAGGATCCTGCGACCCGCCGATGAGGGGACTGAAGTCGCTGTTCGCCTGCGCATGCGCGCGGGAGAGACCTGCCTCTGGCGCGGCGTCTGGCTGGAGGACGGTCTGCGGGCCGCCGGTATGGTCGCGCTCGACACCAAGATCGCGGGCACCGACAAGGACGCTCTGACCGGGCTTCTGGACCGCAAGACCTTCCTTGCCCGTGTCGGTGAAAGCCTGACCACACCGGGCGACTATGAAATGGTCGTGGCCGACGTGGATCGCCTTCGCCGTCTCAATGAGGCACTGGGGCACGAGCGGACCGACATGGTCATCTCGGCGCTGGGTTCGCGGATGGCGGCGGCCTTTTCCGATGCGGCCCACCCCGCCCGGATCGGCGAGGACGAATTCGCTGTCATCGTGCCGCGCGGTCTGGGTCAGGCGGCAGACCGCATCCGTGATGCTCTGGAGCAACCGCTGCGGGTCGCGGGCTTCGACATCTATCCGACAGTCTCAATCGGATCTCTGGCCTGCGAGGGTGGACCAGATGCGGCCGACCCGGCCGAACTGTTGCGTCGTGTCGAGCTGGCGGTTTGCTCTGCCAAGAAGCTGGGGCGTGGCGGGACCGCCGCCTATGGACGTTCACTCGAGAGCGACAGCCTGAGCCGGCTGGCGCTGGAGGCGGACCTGCGCAACGCCTTCGTACGCGGGGAAATCGAGCCCTTTTTCCAGCCGATCGTCAACCTGAACACCGGAGCGGTCGCGGGCTTCGAGGCTCTTGCCCGCTGGCGCCATCCCAAACGCGGGCTGGTTCCACCAGACGAGTTCCTCGGTCTGACCGACGAAATGGGGCTGATGAACGACCTCGGTCTGATGATGATGACCCAGTCGGCCCGGCAACTGGCCGAGTGGATCAATCGTCACCCGCTGGCCGGCAACCTGTTCTGCAGCGTCAATCTGTCGGTGGGCGAGATTGAGCGGCCCAACCTGGTCGACGATGTCGCCCGGGTCATCGCCGAGACCGGCCTGCCGCGTGGTGCCCTCAAGCTGGAGGTCACCGAAGGCGACATCATGCGGGACACGACGAGCGCCGCCGTGATCCTGCAGAAGCTGAAAGACGCAGGCGCGTCTCTGGCGCTGGACGACTTCGGGACGGGTTTCTCATCGCTGTCCTATCTGGCCCGTCTGCCGTTCGATACGCTGAAGATCGATCGCTACTTCGTTCTGACGATGGACAAGGACGAGGGGTCGGCCAAGATCGTGAAATCTGTGGTCAATCTCGGTCGCGACCTGTCGTTGGAAGTGGTCGCCGAAGGCGTGGAAAACGCCAGTCTGGCGCGCCTTCTGCTCGACGCCCAGTGCCACTACGGTCAAGGCTTCGGCTATGCCCCCGCGCTCCCGGCCCAGGAGGCCGAGGTCTATCTCAACGAAAGCCTGTCCGACGGCGCGGCACCGCTGAAGGCGCGGTCCGGCTAGGCCCGACCGGTCTGGACCGACAGCATGGCGGCGTCGACGCCGAGGCTGGCCAGCGCCCTGGCCCACTTGGTGTCAAAATCGGTGTCGAACAGCAGCTCGAGATCGGGTTCGGCGACCAGCCAGACGTTGTCTGCCAACTCGTCCTCCAGCTGGCCGTCGCCCCAGCCGGCATAACCCAGCGCCAGTACGGATCGGCGCGGCCCCATGACCGGTCGCGTCATGGCCGCCAAGGCCTCGCGCGTGCCGGTTATGGCCAGACCCTCTCCAAATCCGACCGAGCTGTCGTCAGCCATCCAGTCATCGGTATGCAGCACAAAGCCGCGCTCGCGTTCGACCGGTCCGCCGACCAGGACGGGGCGGCCGGCGGCCGAGGCAGCGCCGGGACTGTCCAGTTTTTGAAGCACCGACTTCAGATCGACGCCCGGCGCGGGGCGATCGATCCGCAGGCCCATCGCGTGGTCCGGCCCGTGAGCACAGACGATGATCACGGCGTGCTCGAAGCGTGGATCGCCGATGCCCGGCATGGCGACCAGCAGACGACCGGCGAGGGAGGAGAACTCGGTCATGGTCCGATGATCGGTGCGAGCGGACGCGAGCGCAAGGGCCGCGTGGTCGCGGCGGGCTTGGCCCGGCGACCGTCGGCGACTATCAGTCCGCACGAACGCAATCTTCGCGTCCCCTCTGACCTCCCGGAGCCTGCCATGACCCTCCAGATCGGCGACCGCATCCCGTCCGCCACCCTGATGACGCCGACCGCTGACGGCCCCCGCCCGATCACGACCGACGAGATCTTCGCCGGAAAGACGGTCGCCCTGTTTGCCGTACCGGGCGCCTTCACTCCGACCTGTTCGGCCCGCCATCTTCCGGGCTTTGTCGACCACAAGGACGCGCTCAAGGCCAAAGGCGTCGACACCATCGCCTGCCTGTCGGTTAATGATCCGTTTGTCATGGGTGCCTGGGCCGACAGCCAGAAGGTCGATGCCGGGACCGTCCTGATGCTGGCGGACGGCAATGGCGACTTCACCCGCGCTGCTGATCTGGTCATGGACGCCAGCCGGGGCGGAATGGGTCATCGCTCCAAGCGCTACTCCATGCTGGTCAAGGACGGCGTCGTGGCCCGGCTGAACATCGAGGAGCCGGGTGTTTTCGAGGTCTCGTCGGCCGAGCACCTGATCGCGCAGCTCTAAGGACGCTACAGCTCGCGACGCGGTCGGTCGCTGCTTGAGCGCGGGTTTTGGTGCCGCTACCGCTCCCGACGCGGTCGGTCGCTGCTTGAGCGCCGAGGTTCTCAGGCGGCGGCGGTTCCGGACTTGGCGGTCTCTGTCGCCGAGAGTACATGTTCCAGGGTGCCCAGCAGGGCTGGCGGGGTGAGGGGCTTGGATACGAAGTAGTCCATCCCCGCAGCCATGCAGGCGGCGATGTCCTCAGGCGCGGTGTCGGCGGTGACGGCGATCACCGGCGTTCCGGCATTCGGCCCACCGCCAGCACGCAGCCGGCGGGTGGTTTCACGGCCGTCGAGCTCGGGCATGCGGACGTCCATAAAGATGGCGTCGAAGGTGTTCACCTCGCACTGCGCCAGCGCCAGCAGGCCGTCGGCGGCTGTCGCGATGTCACAGCCGAGCGGCGCGAGGATCAGCTCGATGGCACGGCGGTTGATATCGTGGTCGTCGACCACGAGGACGCGCAGGGGTCGCCCGGCGGTGTCGTCCGTCGAAGAGTCCGTCGGGTTCGCGGCGGCTCCGGTTGGCGTCGGCCTGGCCGTGGTGGGGTTTGCCTCGTCCGGCTTGCCCGCTGAGGAAGGTGCGGGGAGCTCCGCGCCGAGTTGAGCCAGCAGGGTCTCGGTGGCCGAAAGCGAGGTCGCCGTCTCGGCCATCGGTGCCTGTTCCGGCTTGGGTTCGGCCATGCGGGGTGCCCGCGAGGTCGGTTTGCGGGGCGCGAGATTTCTGACGATGTCACCCCGACTGTCATCGCCGAAGGCACGCGGCGTGACGGCTTCTGCATCGCCCTGGGGCAGGGTCACTGCGACGGTGAAGGCGGCACCCTCACCGGGGCGGCTGCGTGCTGTCAGACGTCCTCCCATCAGTTCGATAAGGTCGCGACTGATCGACAGACCCAGGCCTGTGCCGCCATGCCGGGCCCCAATGCCATCGGCGGTCTGGTCAAAAGGCGTGAACAGGCGTGAGAGCTGTTCCGGGGTCATCCCTGGACCCGTGTCGGCGACCTCGATCAGGATGGCGTGCTCGGACGGTTCTTCTGGCCAGGACGCGAGACGCAGCGTCACCGAGCCTGTTTCGGTGAACTTCATGGCATTGGACACGAGATTGTTGAGCACCTGACGCAGCCGCATCGGGTCGCCCTTGACCGAAGCGGGCAGCGACGATGCGCCCTCGACACGCAAGGACAGGCCCTTGGCCCGGGCCTCGCCCTGCCAGAACATCAGGGTCTGGGCGATCAGACTGCGCAAATTGAAATCGACGCATTCCACCGACATGTGGCCGGACTCGAGCTTGGCGTGATCGAGCAGGTCGTCCAGCAGCGCCTTCATCATCACGCTGGCATCGGAGATGAGGGCGGCCTGCGCACGGGCGGCACCGGTTTTGGCTCCGCGCTCCAGTTCGGCCGCCCCGGTCATGATGGCGCTGATCGGAGTGCGCAGATCGTGACCAATCGAGGCCAGGAAGATCTGCCGGCTGGCCATGATCCGTTCAGCCTCGGACCGCTTGCGGTCGGCTTCGAGACGGGCCGCCTGCTCAGCCTGCTGGGCCTTGTTCATCCGCTCCCAGGTCGAGACGCAGTAGGTGCCGAACACGGAGAAGGAGATAGCCACGGCCATCACGAAGGCATGCGAGGCCCCGTAGAAGCTCATCCAGAACGGCACGGTGGCCATGTAGAGAAAGTGCGGCGTGATCGTGATCGCCAGCACCTTCCGCGAGCCGGGCGAGTTGATGACTCCGTAGATTGCCCCGGCTGCCGCGACGATCGCCGCGCAAACGCCTCCCATCGGGCCACCCAAGAGCCAAAGCGGTATGGAAAGCGTCCCGAAAGCCGCAGCGTTGAGGAACAGCATCACGTTGCCTGCCGCGCTGCGGATCGGCCCCATGCGTTCCACCCGGCCTGCCAGTACCGGCGCGAAGATCCAGAGATCGATGGCCTGGATCAGGAAATAGCACAGGCACCAAAGGGCCGAGATCTGCCACCCGAAAACCGGTGTGAAGATCAGCGCGGTCGCCGCGCCCATGCCCAGGCGCTGCATCAGGGCGCGACGACGGGCCTGGATCGCGGGCGTCCAGTCCGGTGCCGTGTCCTGATAGGCCTGCGACATGCATGTCCCCGGGAAGAGGCCCACATGCCTCACACAGGGCGATCATGACCGAAGCGGCCTAACGCTCCGTCAACACAGGGTTGGCGGCGGCCTCGGCGACGCTGGCGAACCCCCCGGCACGCAGGCGCGCGGCGAGGTCTCGCTTGATGCGGCCGACCAGTCCGGGCCCGCCATAGATCAGGGCGGAGTAGATCTGCACCGCCGATGCCCCGGCGCGGATGCGGCGATAGGCCTCCGCGCCACTGTCGATCCCGCCGACGGCGATCAGAGGCAGGCGACCCTTTGCGGCCTCGGCCGCATGGATCAGGGCCTTGTGCGCCTTTTCCTTAAGCGGTGCGCCCGACAGTCCACCGGCTTCGGCCCTGTCGCGCGAGCGCAGACTCGCTGGTCGGTCCAGCGTCGTGTTCGACACGATCAGGGCGTCGATACGATGCGCCAGGGCCGCCTCGACGATCATGGCAATCTCATCCGGTGTCAGATCCGGCGCGATCTTGAGGAAGACGGGCGCGGGCGTCGTGCGCGCCTGCGCCACACGCCCGAGCAGGTCGTCCAGGGCGTCGCGTCCCTGAAGGGCGCGCAGTCCCGGCGTATTGGGCGACGAGATGTTGACGGTGAAATAGTCGGACAGACCGGCGAGGTGGTGAAGTCCCGCGACGTAATCCGCCGCCCGGTCCTCGGTGTCCTTGTTGGCCCCCAGGTTCGCCCCGACGACAACGCCTTGCGGACGGCGCGAGAGGTTGTCAGCGAAGGCTTCCAGCCCGTCGTTGTTGAAGCCCATGCGGTTGATGATCGCCCGGTCCTCGGACAGGCGGAACAGGCGAGGCTTCGGGTTGCCCTGCTGCGGTCGTGGCGTGACCGAGCCCGCTTCGACAAAACCAAAACCGAGGCGGGCGAGGCCGTGGAGTGCCTCGGCGTTCTTGTCCAGACCGGCGGCCAGGCCGATCGGGTTGGGCAGATCGAGACCGGCGAGGGTCGTGCGCAGGATGGGGTCGTCAGGCAGCGCAGCCGGCCATGGCGCATGCTTCAGCCCGCCGATGGCCAGGCCGTGGGCTGTCTCGGGATCGAGGGTGCGGAGCAGGGCCGTCAGCATTCGAACGGCAACGCCTCGGTCACCGCCGACATGGGCAGGGGACCATAGATGTGGGGGAAGAGGGCCCCGCCGCGCGAGGGCTCCCAGACCACGGCATCGCCCAGGGCCTCGAGATCGACGGTCAGGCGCATCAGGTTCGTGCGGCCGGCGAAGTGCTTGCGCGCTGTCTCGTCCAGCTGGGCCGCCGTTGAGAGGTGGATGTAGCCGTCGGAGAGGTCGACCCCTGAGCCCAGAAACACGTCCTCGGCCAGGGCCTCGCGCCACTCGGCGGCGTCCAGCAGTTTGTAGGCGTACCGGTCGGCCATCAGTCGTCCGCACCGCCGCCGAAGGCCTTGGGCGTCAGGAACCCGTCGTAGGCGCAGCGCCCGGCCACATCGACCTCGAACACGGCCGCAGCGCCGGTCGGGAACCCGCCGGAAAGACGGTCCAGGATGGCGGGCGAGGCAGCGCTCTCGGTCAGGTAATCGTAGGCCAGGGTATGGACACCCGGATTGTGCGCCATGACCAGCAGGCATCCGGCCTCGTCCTCAGCGTCCTGAACCAGTCGCCGGATCGTGTCGGGCGACGCGTCGTACAGGCGGGGCTCGATGCGAACCTCGACGTCGCCGAAGGCCTCCTGAACTGCGTCCCAGGTCTGGCGCGTGCGGGTCGACGGGCTGACCAGGGCAAGGTCGGGACGGAGCTTCTTCTCCGCCAGAACCCGACCCATGAGGGCGGCGTCAGACAGGCCGCGCGCGGTCAGGGCCCGGTCGCGGTCGAGACCGGAAGCGGCGGCCCGCTCGGTCTTGGCGTGGCGCATCAGGATCAGGCGGTGCATGAGCCGCCGTTACAGGGGTTCGCTGCGCGCTTCCACCCCGTCGCCGTCGCGCGGCGACCGAGTCGCCGGCTGGGGTTGGAGGGTGCCCGTTGCGACCCGCACCCGCGCCCCGTGCCCCGACGGTCGGACGCGGGCATAGGCCTGTCTGGTGGCCTCCAGCAGAATGACCCCCGCAAAGCCGGGTGCAACGCGGCGTCCGACGTGTTCGAAGCCGTCCGCCAGGCCCAGGATCGGCGTCCACGGCGGGACATAGAGCGTCTGTGACCATGCCGTGGGCTCCAGTCCGACGGCGCGGACCAGCCTTTCCAGCTGGCCGCGGGTGAAAGGACGTCCGTGACCGAAGGGCGTGCTCTCGGCGCGCGCCCACATGCCGCCCCGCGCTGCGGCTGCAAGAATGATCCGCCCGGCCGGTGCGAGCGCTCGAACCGCTTCGGTCAACAGGAGCGTGGGATCGTCCGCCTCTTCGAGCGCATGAACCAGAAGGACCCTGTCGAAGGTCCCGGCGGCGAAAGGCAGGCGCCGATCATCGACCAGCAGGGTGCGGTTCTTTCCGATTGCGGGCCACAGCTCGACGCCCTGGCCACCGGGCATGGCGGCGATCACGCGCCTCGCGCCGACAAAGGCGTCCAGCCACGGAGTGGCATAGCCGATGCCGAGGACATCACAGCCCTCTGCCTCGCCCCAGGCGTCCTCCAGACGTTTGGCGAGCAATCTCCGGACGAGCGCGCCTTTCGGCTCGCCGTAGAAGGCGCGAAGATCCTCGATGGCGCGGCGCATGGTCTCCACTATATGGCGTTCAGGCCTCGCTGACCAAGGATGACCCCATGCCCCTGACTGTTCACCTGTTCCCGGCGCGCGAGGACAACTATGCCTTCCTCGCCCGCGACGAGGCCACAGGCACGGTCGCGGCGATCGACACGCCGGACGCCCAGGTGATCCTGGACGCGGTCCAGACTCTAGGCTGGGGCAAGCTGGACCGTATCATCAATACGCACTGGCACCCCGATCACACCGAGGGGAACGAACGGCTGAAGGCCGAGAGCGGCTGCGACATCTGGGGGCCTGAGGAAGTGCGCAAGGTCGCGCCTGTCGACCACATCGTCGAGGAAGGCGACGTCGTCCGTATTGGCGACACCACGCTGCACGTCACCGCCACGCCGGGCCATACGCTCGGCCATGTCGTCTTTCGCTCCATCTCCGACCATATCGCCTTCACTGGCGACACCCTGTTCACCCTGGGCTGCGGTCGTCTGTTTGAGGGCACGCCCGAGCAGATGTGGGACAGTCTGCAACGCATCGCTGCCTGGCCGAACGAGACGGTTCTGTATGGCGCGCATGAATACACCGCCTCCAATGCGCGGTTCATGATCAGTGTCGATGATCGCCCCGAGGTCCACGCCCATGCTGAGGGCGTCTTCACCCGGCGCGCGCTGGGCGAAGCGACGGTGCCGACAACGCTCGGTGTCGAACGCCGCTTCAACCCCTATCTGACCGCGCGCGACGGAGCCGAGTTCGCCGCCCGGCGCGCCGCCAAGGACGTCTTCAAGGGCTGACGGATAGAGGTCCCCCGGACCTACGCTTGCCGGTCCAGGCCGGTGCTCCCATATTCGTCGAAAGGTCGAGGGCTTGCCGCTTCCGGGAGCCCACGGCCGAAGTCGCTTCTTGTGAGGACTGACCATGACCGGCCGACCCGTGCTGTTCGACAGCCCGTTCCTTCTGGGGTTTGACCAGACCCGCGCCCTGATCGACCGCGCCGCCAAGGCCGCCGCCGAGAGCTATCCGCCCTATAACGTCGAACAGATCGGTGATCATGGCGTGCGCATCTCCCTGGCCGTGGCCGGTTTTTCGCCCGATGACCTGGCGATCACTCTGGAAGGCCGCCAACTGACCATCGCCGGCAAGCGCGAGCCGGTCGGAGATCAGGCCTTTCTGCACAGGGGCATCGCTTCGCGAGGCTTCGTGCGCAGTTTCGTCCTGGCTGATGGCCTTGAGGTCGAAGGCGCGACGCTGGAGCACGGCCTGCTGCACGTCGACCTGAAACGGCCCGTGGAGGCCGCGACGGTGAAGCGAATTCCGATCAGCCTGGGCTGACCCTTACACCACGGCGACGCTTCGACGCGCAGGCGAACCTGCCACATCGTCGCGTTTTGTTTTCGAAGGAGGCGGTTTTGATGACGCCTGTGATCACCAAGGAAGCTCTGAAGGGGCTGGGCGCGCCGGATCTCGTTTATGTGCGCCAGATCAGTGCGGCCGATGTGCTGGCCGATGTCCGGTCGGATGAGGCCCTCAGCCTCGAGATCGATCCGGACCAGACCCTGTATGCCGTCCACAGTGCCGACGGTGAGCGCCTGGCTGTCATGATGGACCGGGAGACGGCTTTCGCTGCCGCCGTGGCGCACGAGCTTGCGCCCGTGTCGGTGCACTAGGCCTAGGCGGCCGTTGCTGTCTCGTTGCGCACGAACAGGGCGTTGATCGCATCGACGGTGCGCGCCTGGCGCAGCTGTTCGCGCATCTCGGACGACCGAAGCGCACGCGACACCGCCGCAAGCGCGCGCAGGTGCTCGGCACCCTCCCGGGGCGGCGCGAACAGGGCGAACAGCAGGTCCACGGGCCGCTCGTCGACCGCATCGTAGGCCACCGGCGTATCCAGTCGAACGAAGACGGCGCGAACGCGGTCCAGCCCTTCCAGCCGCGCATGGGGAACCGCCACGCCGGAGCCGAGACCGGTCGAACCGAGGGCCTCACGTTCCAGCAGGGCTTCGAAGACGCGGCCTTCATCCAGACCGAGGGCATGACCAGCGACGGACGCTACAGTGTGCAGAGCCTGCCGCTTGGACGACGCGCCGCTCTTCAGGACGACGCCGTCCCGGACCAGCAGTTCACCAATACCCATGATCGTCTCGACTCACACGCTCTTACGAGGTTCAGGCAGGCCTGGAAGGGAGGCGACCGGCGCGGGCCGTCTAGCCCGAACCGAGGCCCTTTGGAAGGCTTATGCGCCAGAACCGTTTACAGAACCGTGTCCGTTCAAAGACACGGTGCGTTCAGGGTCTATCCATCCGACGTTTCCGTCGGGACGACGATAGACGACCGACAATCCCCCATGGGCGGCATTTCTGAACATCAGGACCGGGTATCCGGTCATGTCGAGCTCCAGAACAGCTCGCCCGACAGTGATGGTCCGGATCTCGGACTGGGTCTCGGCGATGACCATTCCGACGGGGGGCGGGCCCTCGGCTCCGGCCTCGCCGAACGCCTCGTCATCGACGCTGTCCGGGTCGCGAAGAACGATCGAGCGAGCCACGTCACGGGCGGCGTTTTCGGTCTTTTCCGGCGACAGCGGCTTGGGCCCGATGTGGTGATCCTTCAGCCGGCGCTTGTAGCGTCGGACGCGCTTCTCAAGCTTTTCGAGACTGTCCGAAAAGGCGGCGTGGGCGTCGCCGCCGTGGCCAGTGGTGACCAGGGCCTGGCCGGAGGCCAGTCGCACCCAACAGTCGACCTTGAAGCCATGGCCGTCCTTGGAAACGACGACCTCGGCGTCCTGGCCGCCGCGTTCGAAGTATTTTCCGACGCCCTCTTCGAGTTCATGGGAGATGCGCGAGCCTAACGCTTCGCCGACATCCACGTGCTTGCCGCTGACTTGGACTTGCATCCCGATAGAACGCGACCGCCCGTCAAAAGTGTCAATCAGGAACCGCGATTTTGCAGTCACGCTTTTGCGATCAAGGAGATCGCAACATTTCGGACCGCGAGCCGTCGCGTGCCGGGTCTAGGAGGCTTGCAGAAGCCGCCGGCGCTCAACAGACGAGGGAATCCTCAATGCTTCCCGATATTTGGCTACGGTGCGTCGGGCGATGTCGATGCCCGCCTCTTTCAGGATTTCGACGATACGGTCGTCCGACAGGACGTCGCCGTCGCGGGCCTCATGGTCGATCATCGACTTGATCCGATAACGGACGGCTTCGGCCGAGTGGGTTGCTCCCCCGTCCGTCGCCTGGATGGCCGCAGTGAAGAAGAACTTCAGTTCGAACACGCCCCGCGGTGTGGAGACGTACTTGTTCGAGGTCACGCGGCTGACGGTCGATTCATGCATGCCGATCGCGTCGGCCACGGTCTTCAGGTTCAGCGGGCGCAGGAACTCGACGCCGAACGCCAGGAAGGCGTCCTGCTGGCGCACGATCTCTGACGAGACTTTCAGGATGGTCTTGGCGCGCTGATCCAGCGACTTCACCAGCCAGTTGGCCTGGGCGGCGCAGTCGGCGACGAAGGTCTTCTCGGCCTCGGTGCGAGCCCCGGCGGAGACCGAGGCATGGTAGCGCTTGTCGACCAGCAGCCGGGGCAGGGTGTCGGAGTTCAGCTCGACCTTCCAGCCACCAGCCGGATCGGGACGGACATGAACGTCGGGGATCACCGTCTGGGCCACCTCGCCAGCGAAGCCGGCACCGGGCCGGGGCGTAAGAGCCTTCAGTTCCGCGATCATTTCCGCCAGATCCTCGGCGTCGACCCCGCAGGCCTTGCGCAGGGCCGAAAGATCGCGCCGGGCCAAGAGGTCGAGATTGTCCAGCAGCGCGGCCATGGCTGGATCGAAGCGGTTGCGTTCGACCAGCTGCAGCTTCAGGCACTCCGGGACCGAACGCGCCATGACCCCGGTCGGCTCGAACGCCTGGCAGACCGCCAGCACCGCCTCGATGCGGTCCATGCCGCAGCCCAGGCGGTGCGCCAGTTCTTCCAGCTCGCCGCGCAGATAGCCGCCCTCATCGACTCCGTCGATCAGGGCCAGCGCGATCGCGTGATCCGCGGGCGACAAGCCGGCCGATGACGCCTGGGCCTGCAGATGCTCCCAAAGCGTGGGGTCATGCCGTTCGGGTCTTTCGCCCCCGTCTCCGTCGTTGAAGGACCCGCCCTTGCCCGCGGCCGACCAGTCCGACAGGCCCGGCTGGGAGGCGGCTTCGTCCGAGAGCCGGTCCGAGGTCCGTTCGCCGGGCGTTGCGTCGCCGTAGACGTCATCCTCGCGCGCATCGACAGTGACGGCCCGGTCCGCCGCCTCCGCGTCCGAAAAGCTCAGTTCGGCCGAGTCGGCGGTGAGCTCACGGGTCGGTTCCGCGACAGCCTCGGCCTCTTCGCGCTGGAGCAGCGGGTTCTTTTCCAGCTCGGCCTCGACGTATTCGTCGAGTTCCTGGTTCGACAGCTGCAGCAGCTTGATCGCCTGCTGGAGCTGGGGCGTGATGACCAGCCCCTGCCCCTGCCGGATTTCAAGCCTTTGCCCGATCACGCCGTCGTCGCCCCTCTGACCGGACCGCAGTGGCCCGGAACTTGCTGCGACGATGGCGGCAAGCGGTTAACGGCTGGTGTTCGGTTGCCCTCGGATCAGAGGCGTTGGACGCATTGTGTCCTCCCGCCCCGCCAGGTCAGAACCAGCAAGGCTGAGACCTGAGCACCGGACGCGCCGCCAACCGACACCGATCCCAGTACCTGACGCTGTCCGGCCCGAAGCGAGAAATCGCCGCCCTGGGAGACCTGGGATCGCCCGCCGTCACCCACAGTTTCCACTGAAAGCTGGTAGGCACCGCCAATGGCGCGCCCGGCCTGGGCGACAGGACGAATCAGCCGTCCATGCGCGGTTTCCACGACGGTGATCTCGCATTGCACGGCAGAGTGCTGCGGGGGTTGGGCGTTTGCCGAATAGACAAGGCTTGCGGCCAGCGTCGTGGCCGCCACGGTTCGACCGATCATGATCGGCTCCTTCTGTTTCCTGGGGGACGGGACGACGACGTCGGGCCGCCGTCCCTGATCCGGCTCAGTATCCGCCCTGGATGGTCAGGGTGACGTTGCCGTCGCCGACCTGGCGGGTGTGCGTGGTCTGGCCACGACCGACCTGGATGATCCCCGAGATGTTGTTGGACCCTGCCTGTTCGGCCACTGCCGAGTGACCTGAACCGATCTGCGCGATGCCGGAGATGTTGTTGCGACCATCCTGGAAGGTGCTGGCCGACAGATTGTGGCCGCTCTGGCCGGTAACCGAATAATTGTTCCGGCCGTACTGCTCGCTGCTGACGCGATTGCGCGCGCCCTGCTGCACCGTGTTGACGAAGTTGCGCAACCCGCGCTGGCGGGCCTGGGCCGAGTTCGAATGGCCGTTCTGCTCGGACACGAGCCTGTTCCAGCGACCGTTCTGGACGCCGGCTGACGAGTTGGCCGAACCAAACTGGTCGATGACAATGGCATTTTGGGCGCTGGCCTGGGTCGCGCCCAGGGTCAGCAGCGCGGCGACCGCCGAGGCCGCAAGGGTCAAACGTTTCATGGAAGCTCTTCCTCGATGTTTCCCTGATCGGCCCGATGCCGTCGCGGGTTACAGTCAAGGTTAATCACCGGTGCGTTGAGGCTGGCCTGAAGCGTGTATTCACGCCGGGTTCACCGCCGAAAGACGCCTCAGCCGTAAAGATCGCCCAGATAGACGCGGCGGACTTCGGGGTCGTGGATCACTTCGTCGGCGGTGCCTTCGAACAGGACCTCGCCGTTGGAGATGATGGACGCGCGGTCGATGATATCCAGCGTCTCGCGCACATTGTGATCCGTGATCAGCACGCCGATGCCCTCGCCCGCCAGATAGCGGATGACCTGGCGAATGTCGGCGATGGCCAGGGGATCGATGCCGGCAAAGGGCTCGTCCAGCAGCATGAAACTGGGCCGCCCGGCCAGCGATCGGGCAATCTCGACCCGGCGGCGCTCCCCGCCTGACAGGGCCGTCGCAGGGGCGTGGCGCAGGTGGCCGATGTTGAGTTCTTCCAGAAGCCGCGTCGTTTCGGTCTCGATGGCTTTGCCCGTGGCGTTCAGCTCAACCACCGACATGACGTTCTGCTCGACGGTCATGCCGCGAAAGATCGAGGCCTCCTGCGCCAGATAGCCCAGACCCATGCGGGCGCGCTGGTACATGGGTTGGGCGGTGATATCGACGCCGTCCAGCCAGATCGAGCCGCTGTCGGCCGGGATCAGGCCGGTGATCATGTAAAAGCAGGTGGTCTTGCCCGCGCCGTTGGGACCCAGCAGTCCCGCAACCTCGCCGCGCTGAACGGTCAGGGAGACGTCCCGCACCACCTGACGCGCGCCGAAGGCCCGGGCGATGTTCTGAACCCGCAGGCCCTTGTCGAGCAACGGGCCGGGCGCGACGACCGGTTCGGCCTCGCGTTCCTTCAGGTTCAGGGCCGAGAGTTCCTTGCGAGCCATGGGGTTATCGACCGGACCTCCTAGGGTCTCAGTTCGACCCTTCCGGATAGAAGACACCGCGCACGCGCCCGCCGCTCTGGCCGCCACCGCCCTCGATGCGAGCCTGTCCGGTGTCGACATTGTAGCTGAGTCGCGACCCCGTCAGGACGTTCTGGCCCTGACGCAGGATGACGTCACCGGTCACGACCACGGTGGCGTTCGACACCGTATACACGGCCCGGTCCCCGCGGATCGTCTCCGTCGGCGTGACGTAATAGACGTCGCCTGTAGCCTCGAGGCTGCTCAGGCTGCCCGAAGCATCGCGCACGCCTTCAATCGCGTTCGCTCGCAGACGGGCCTGCCCCTGGGTGATTTCCGCGCGGCCGCGGAGCGACACCGAGGTGTTCGTCAACTCGCCCGTGTCCGCCCCATAACCGATGGGCTGGTTCGATGTGTTCGGTCGGCTCTGTGCGAGCGCCATGCCGCCGGCCGTCAGGGCCAGGGCGGTCGCGGCCGTCACGAGGAGGTGCTTCGTCTTCATGGTCATCCACCGGAGGCAGGAGCGATCGTCCCCTGCACCTTGTTGTCACCCGCGCCGCTGAACACGACCCGTTGGCCTTGCTCATATATGGCATAGGACGTCGCGGAAATGGTTCCCATGGGTCCGCGACCCTCAACGCCTCTATCGCCGGTAACGACGCCCGTCGCCGTGTTCACCACCGCCTCTGGCGTGGTCAGAACGAAACCTGACCCGCCGTCGGAAATGCGGACGTTCGGACCGATCGTTACGGACCGTTCGGCTTCGTTGTAGATTCCCGCATCTGCGGTCATTTCCGTGACCCTGGCCCCGCCCAGGTTCAGCCGCCGGACCCGCCCGTTCAGGCGAAACCGACCGGTCGCCGGCTCGCGAACGGCACCCTCGGCCCCCATGACAAAGCTGCGCCCTTCGGCGTCCTGGCCATGGAACATGGGATTGTCCAGGCGGATAT
>JADCBH010000348.1 GCA_020253595.1 Brevundimonas sp. | reverse complement strand
TTCCGATCTCGATCTGATCGTGGTGCTGTTCGCGGGGGTCGCCCTGCTGACCCCCATCTTCGCCCGCGACATCCTGCAGGTCGGGCCCGAGGGCTTCGGCCTGCTGCGCGCCGCCTTCGGGGTCGGGGCATTCACCACGGCCCTGTGGCTGGCCCGCTATCCGATCCCGGGTAAGGGGGGCGTCTGGATGTTCGCCTCGGTCGCCGTGTTTGGCCTGGCCACCCTGACCTTCGGACTCAGCAAGGTCGTCTGGCTGTCGGCGGCGGCCCTGTTCATCGGCGGAGCGGCCGACATGATCAGCGTCAACATCCGTCAGACCCTGATCCAGCTCTCGACGCCGGACCACATGCGCGGCCGGGTGTCCTCAGTGTCCATGCTGTTCATCGGCGCCTCCAACGAACTGGGCGAGGCCTACTCCGGCGTCATGGTCCGCTTCCTCGGCCCCATCGGCGCGGCAGTGTTCGGGGGCATCGGCGCGCTCGGCGCGACAGGCGTGTGGGCGAAGCTGTTCCCCGATCTCAGGAAGGCGGATCGGCTGGTCTGAGACGTCTCCTCCCCGTCGGCCGCTTGGCCGACGGGGAGGGGGACCGCGAAGCGGTGGAGGGGTTCTTGCCGCGCACTCGATCTTGCCGCGTCAAGAACCCCTCCGTCTCTCCGCTGCGCTCCGAGCCACCTCCCCATCGCTGCGCGACAGGGAGGAGACACTTCACCCCCACGCCCTGAAATGCTTGCTCAGCTTCAGCCCCTGCCGCTGATAGTGGCTGCCGCCCTCGCCATACAACCGCGTCGGCCGCTCGGTCAGCGGCTCGTAGACCAGCCGCGCCACGATCTGCCCGTGCTCCAGCAGGAACGGCGTATCGTGCGTCCGCACCTCCAGCACCCCCTTCGATCCCGCCCCGTGCGCCTCGTCGGTGCCGAAGCCGGGGTCGAAGAAGCCGGCGTAGTGGACGCGGAACTCCCCAACGCTGGGGTCGATCGGCGTCATCTCGGCAGCCTGGTCGACCGGGATCTCCACGTCGTCCGACGACGCCAGGATATAGAACTCACCCGGGTCCAGCAGCAGTTCGCCACGCCGGAGCGTCAGCGGCTCCCAGAAATCCCTGGGGTCATGGCCGTCGATCCGGTCCAGATCGACCACGCCGGCGTGTCGTCGCCCCCGGAAGCCCACGATTTCGCCGCCCTGCAGATCCACGCCGACCGAGCGCGTCTCCAGCTTCGGCGGCTCTCCCGCCTTGAGCCTCAGCTGGTTCAGCCGCGTGCCCGGCCGCACCAGGATGGAAAACGTCTGCGGCGCGATTTCCAGATACAGCGGCCCCTCATAGCCGGCCTCCACGTCGTCGAACGACCCGCCCCGATCGGTCAGCAGGCGCACGAAGACGTCGACGCGGCCCGTCGAGCTCTTCGGGTTGGCGCGCGCGATCAGGCCGGGCGGCAGGGCCAGCCGCTCCTGCAGCTCGGCGATGTAGACACAGCCCTTTTCCAGCACGACGCCCTTGCTGAGGTCGATCGGATGCATCTCCACGTCGGCGATCCGCTCGCTCACCAGGCGCCGTCCGGGCAGGAACGACGCGCGCACCCGCCACGCCCGGTCCGACAGGCGCAGGTCCAGCGACGCCGGCTGCACCTGGTCGGCATCGAAGGGAGTAGCCGAAGTGATCGCGCCCGTGGCGATCAGCGTCTCGATCGACTGACAGGGCAGGATTCCGGCAACGGGGGATTCGAACGTCATGCGAAACGCCATACACGGCGTTCCTGACCAGCGCGACCACGCTTGAAACGGTCACAGTCGCGCGCGACCATTGCACGATGCACGACACCCCTCCCTACGAAGCCGAAACCGAGGGCGTGATCGTCCGCGTCCGCCCCAGCTATCTGGCGGGCCAGTCGGACCCGCATGAGGGTCGCTGGGTCTGGGCCTATCAGGTCGAGATCGAGAACCGCGGCGATCAGACCCTCCAGCTGTTGGCGCGTCGCTGGATCATCACCGACGCCAGCGGCCATGTGGAGACGGTGCGAGGCCCCGGCGTCGTCGGCGAACAACCCGTCATCGCGCCGGGCGACAGCTATTCCTACGCTTCCGGGTGCCCGCTGCCCACGCCATCCGGGACGATGGAGGGCGCCTTCACAATGACCGATGCGACGGGGCGATCCTTCGAGGCCGCGATCCCGGCCTTCAGCCTTGATGTCCCCGGCGGACGCGTTCTGAACTGAGAAATCCTCCCCCGTCCTTCACGGGGGAGGGGGACCGCGAAGCGGTGGAGGGGGCGGACGCGCGCACCGTGTCTGGAACCGCCCCCTCCACCATGCTGCGCATGGTCCCCCTCCCCCGCTGCGCTTCGCTTGCTGGGGAGGAACGGGTCGGGGGCTGCGTCAACCCGGATAACCGCAGCCCCGCCCCCGTGGTCTCGTCAGGCTCGAAGCCGACAAGGCGGATGGCGGCCCTCTAGGGGGCGTTCGTGACGTCCTGACGACGTCTCTCTTTCGTCATTCCGGGCGCAGCGTAGCGAAGACCCGGAACGGGGCGGCGCGCGAGAGCGCGAAGCTGTCACGCAGGGCGGCCGCAGAAGCATTTCGCCTCCGCTTCGCTCCGGCGCTGCCCTGTTCCGGGTCTGACAGGCTCCGCCTCTCAGCCCGGAATGACGAAAGCAGAATCAGATGTACCGGCGCAGGCTGCGGGCCAGCTCGTCCTTGCCGTTCTTCTTCAGGGCGGGCTGGAAGGCGACGCGGGCATGCTCAACGCAGTAGACGCCTTCCGATGCGCGACGGCCGCAGAAGCTGAACTCCGGCGACGACGGGTCGCCGATCGGCCATTTGCACATGTGGGCACCCAGCGTCAGCACCGTGGCGGTGCCCGGCAGCTCCTGCACGCTCTGGACCGGCGGCGTCGGGGCGGCGGGGCGGGGCTGGGCGGCCTCGATCCGGCGCGGCGCGGACGGCTGGGCCGGCGGCGTGGTGCGAACCCGGGCGGGGCGGAAGGTGGTCGCGGCGCGCGCCGGCTGCGACGGGGTGGCCCGGCCTGACAGGCCCAGGCGGTGAACCTTGCCGATCACGGCGTTGCGGGTGACGCCGCCACCCAGCTGCTTGGCGATCTGCGAGGCCGACTGCCCCTCCAGCCAAAGCTTCTTCAGCGCGCCGACGCGATCCTCGGTCCAGCCTGCGGTCATGCCACCCTCCGGGTACGAATTGATTCAAGATGTGGCGCCTGGAGCCTCCTCCCGGCCCCCGGACCCACAACTAATCGTAAACGACCTCTTAACGGGCGCAAGATGTGCGAATCGGTCCGTCCACAGGAACCACATCTTGAATCGCCGTTCGACGAGGGTTCATCGGGACTCGATGCGTCCGCTTCTGACGTGGCGCGCGCGTAGTCTCTCCTCGACGCGTCTCGCACCGGACAGGAGGGTGGATTGGAGAAAGTGGAGTCTGTTTTCAGGGACTCCAGACGATAACCATGAAAATCAATCACTTGCTGTTGGAGTCCATTGGAGTTTTTTCACCGCCCTTGCCTTGGCGTGCCACACCCAGCATCTGACCGACATGACGGATCTCGCTTCCACCCGGCCTCCCGGCCTGCCCACGCCGCGCCACTACGCGGGGATCAACTGGATCGGGGTGCAGACGTTGTATCTGCGCGAGGTCCGACGCTTCTGGAAGGTCGGGGCCCAGACCGTCGCCGCGCCCGTGGTGACCACGCTGCTCTACATGCTGGTCTTCGTCGTCGCGCTCCAGGGTGCCCGCCCGCCCCTGCACGGCACCCCCTTCGCCGAGTTCGTCGCGCCGGGCCTGATCATGATGGCGATGCTCAACAACGCCTTCGCCAACGCCTCCTCCAGCCTGATCCAGGCCAAGATCATGGGCACCTCCACCGACTTCCTGACCCCGCCGCTGTCGCCGCTGGAACTGACCATCGGCTTCTCGCTCGGCGCCGCCACGCGCGGTCTGGCGGTCGGGCTGGTGACGGCGGTCTGCGTCCTGCCCTTCGCCCGGCTCGGCGTCGCCAACATCTTCGCGGTTCTGTGGTTCGGCGCGGCCGCCTGCCTGTTCATGGGCATGACCGGCGTGCTGGCCGGCCTGTGGTCAGAGAAGTTCGATCATCTCTCGGCGGTGCAGAACTTCGTGGTCATGCCCATGACCTTCCTGTCGGGCACATTCTATCTGGTCGAGAACCTGCCAGAGCCGTTCGCCACCATCAGCCACTGGAACCCGTTCTTCTATCTGATCGACGGCTTCCGCTACGGCTTCATCGGCCAGGCCGAAGGCAGCCTGGTGATCGGCGTGGTCATGAGTCTCCTCCTCACCGTCGTGATGGCCGTCGCCTGCTGGCTGGTGTTCCGCTCGGGCTGGCGGCTCAAGAGCTGAGCCGCTAATCCTGCCCGACCATTCGGGGAGGTCTTCATGCTGTTCCGCTCGCTGGTCGTCGCCGCGACCCTGTTCGCCTGCCCCGCCTTCGCCCAGGACGATCTGACGCCCGAGGGTCAGGCGATCGAGACGGCCATCCAGGCCTTTGCCGCCAAGACCAATGACGAGCGCCGCGAGATCGTGGTCGCCCAGTTGCGCGCCGCTGGCTACGCGCCCGAACTCCAGCCTTTCGAGGGCGGCAACCCCCGCACCGGGCCGCTGGCCGGGGCCAACGTCGTCGTCACCCTGGGCCAGGGCGACAAGGACATCGTCCTGACCGGACACTTCGACGCCGTGCCCCTGTCTGACGGCGTGATGTCCCAGGGGGTGGTCGACAATGCCGGTTCGGTCGTCCTGATGATGGAGGCACTGGACCTGATCTCGGCCCAGGTCGCGCAACAGCCCTCCCCCTATCGCTACGTCTTCGTCTTCACCGATCAGGAGGAGCTGGGTCTGATCGGCGCGCGCAAGTGGCTCGAAGCGCAGGACAAGGCCCGGATCCATGCGGTCATCAACCTCGACGTCAACGCCTATGGCGAGACGCTGATGTACGGCGAGAACAACGGCGAGGCCTCGGCCTTCGTGCTCGCGCACATGCGCGCCCAGTGCGCCGAGCGGGCTGTGAACTGCGTGGCCTTCCCCAACTATCCGCCCAGCGACGACAGGGTCTTCTCGGCCGCCGGCGTGCCGGTCATCTCCATCGGCTCCCAGGACGCCATCGGGACCCACCAGATGTGGCTGGCCTTCAACGGCGGGGCTCAAGCAGGGCTCGCCCCGGGCTTTGTCCCGCCGGTGTTCCAGCGCATCCACTCGCCCGGCGACACCATGGAGTGGGTCGACGGCGACGACATTCTCGGGAACGCTGTCTTCATCGCCGATCTGGCGCTGCGGCTCGCTCGCGCAGACTGATCCCTCGCATGGTGTTGACTAAGCCGTCCCCCCGACGGACAAGTCGCTGACCCTGAAAGTCCCGTCGCGCCGCGGCGGGGCTTCGTTTCTTTTGGAGGTTTGTCCGTGTCCGGTCACTTGATGGGTGTCTACAATCGCGCGCCGCTGGAAGTGGATCGCGGTAAAGGCGCGCGCCTTTGGGCCAAGGACGGCACCGAGTATCTGGACTGCGTCCAGGGCATCTCCACCAACGGTCTGGGCCACGCCCACCCGGTTCTGGTCGAGGCCGTTAAGGCCCAGGCCGAGCAACTCTGGCACGTCTCCAACATCTTCAAGATCCCGGGCCAGGAAGAACTGGCCGAACGGCTGACCGAGACCAGCTTCGCCGACGTGGTCTTCTTCACCAACTCGGGCACCGAGGCCGTCGAGTGCGCGCTCAAGACCGCGCGCAAGTACCATGCGGCGAACGGCCAGCCTGACCGCATCGACATCTACGGCTTCGACGGGGCTTTCCACGGCCGCACCTATGGCGCGATCAACGCGGCGGCCAACCCCAACTACACCGAGGGCTTCGGGCCCAAGATGCAGGGCTTTCACCAGCTCAAGTGGGGTGACCACGAGGCGCTGAAGGAAGCGATCGCCCAGCCGAACACCGCCGCCATCATCGTCGAGCCGGTCCAGGGCGAAGGCGGCTGCCGCGCCATGCCCGACGTCT
The DNA here is from genome assembly GCA_020253595.1 of Brevundimonas sp. Lineage (GTDB taxonomy): Bacteria > Pseudomonadota > Alphaproteobacteria > Caulobacterales > Caulobacteraceae > Brevundimonas. Next base: position 9,438 of record JADCBH010000348.1, on the reverse strand, counting down.
GCCTGCGCGGCCTTCGCGAGCTGTGCGACCAGCACGGCGTCCTGATCATCTTCGACGAGGTCCAGTGCGGCATGGGCCGTTCAGGCAAGCTGTGGGCCCACGAATGGGCCGGCATCGCGCCCGACATCATGGCGATTGCCAAGGCGCTGGGCGGGGGCTTCCCGATCGGGGCCTGCCTGGCCACCACCGAGGCCGCCAAGGGCATGACGGTCGGCGCCCACGGCTCGACCTTCGGCGGCAATCCCCTGGCCATGGCGGTCGGACTGGCGGCGTTCAACACGATCAACACGCCCGAGATCCTGGGCAACGTCGCCGAGATCTCCGGCTATCTGAAGCAGCAGCTCCACGGCCTGAAGGAGCGCTTCCCCGACGTGATCGAGGACGTGCGCGGCAAGGGCCTGCTGATCGGCCTGAAGCTGGTTCCCAACAATCGCGAGTTCATGGCCATGGCCCGCGACGGCCAGCACCTGCTGATCGCCGGCGGCGGCGACAATTGCGTGCGCATGCTGCCACCCCTGAACCTGACACTGGAAGAGGCCCGCGAGGCCATCGAGAAACTGGAACGCACCTGCGAGGCTGCGCGCGGCAAGATGGCGGCATAGGAACCAAGGGGTTCATCACAACGAGCACAACGATGCACGACGAACACAACGGGACCGAGGCGGTTTCGGCAGATGTCAACATCGTCGGGCGTGCCGTGATGGATGCCGCCTTCGCGGTTCATCGTGAACTCGGTCCCGGATTGCTGGAGTCGGTCTACGAGCATTGCCTGGCCCAGGACCTGCTTCGCTCGGGCCTTTCCGTGGAGCGGCAGATCGGCGTTCCGGTCAGCTATCAGGGAGAGCGGCTTGATGTCGGCTTCAGGCTTGATCTTCTGGTGGAACGGAAGGTGGTCGTCGAGATCAAGGCGATCGACGCCCTGGCGTTGATCCATACGGCTCAGGTGCTGACCTACCTTCGCTTTTCCCAGGTGCGTCTCGGCTTTCTCATCAACTTCAACTCCGTCAGATTGAAGGACGGCTTTCGCCGTCTTGTCCTTTGATCAAAGTCGATCGCTTTCGCTCGGTCTCGATCCCGTCGTGTTCGTTGTGCCCTTCGTTGTGACCGTTGTGATGAACCCCTGCCCCCCTTCGCATCGGGACCACCACCCATGACCCGCCACTTCCTCGACATCCATCGGCTGGAAGCCTCCGAGCTCCGCGCGATCCTCGACGACGCCCACGCCCGCAAGGCCGCCCGCAAGGGCTGGCCCCAGGGCCGCGCCGACGCCGACGCGCCGGCGAAGGATCGCGTGCTTGCGATGATCTTCGAGAAGAATTCCACGCGCACGCGCTTCAGCTTCGACGCGGCGATCCGTCAGCTGGGCGGTGCCTCCATCATCGCCAACGCCGGCGACATGCAGCTGGGTCGAGGCGAGCCGGTCGAGGACACCGCGCGCGTGCTGTCGCGGATGGTCGACGCGGTGATGATCCGCGCCAACAATCACGAAGACGTCGAACGCTTCGCCCGGGTCGCGACAATCCCGGTCATCAACGGCCTGACCGACCGCTCCCACCCCTGCCAGATCCTGGCCGATCTCCAGACCATCGAGGAGCATCGCGGGCCGGTCGCGGGCAAGACCATCGCCTGGGTCGGGGACGGCAACAACGTCTGCCACAGCTTCATGCACGCCGCGCCGAAGTTCGACTTTCACCTGACCGTCGCCTGCCCGGCCGAGTACCATCCGAACCTGCACGACCTGGCCAAGGGCGGCGTCCACGTCACCCTGACCAGCGATCCGAAGGACGCGGTGCGCGGGGCTGACGTCGTCGTCACCGATACCTGGGTCTCGATGGGCGACAGCGACTATGAGGCCCGGCTGGAAGCCTTCGACGGCTACACGGTCGACGATGCCCTGATGAACCTCGCCGATCCCGACGCCGTCTTCCTGCATTGCCTGCCCGCCCACCGTGGCGAGGAAGTCACCGACGCCGTCATCGACGGGCCCCGCTCGCTGGTCTGGGACGAGGCCGAGAACCGCATCCACGCCCAGAAGGCAGTCCTGGCGTGGTGCCTGGCCGACTGAGGCCTGTCGTCGCCAGATCGATGTTGACCGAGTCTCGGTCGTCTGGGATCAATCCTTGGCCTTGACCGACGCGATCATGCGTTGTGGGCGTGAGGGTTCGATCCGATCGTCCCGCAGCCCGGTGTTCTGATCCACCACCACCCCCATATCCGGGTCGTGGCAGCCTGAGGATTTGATATGAGCCTTGGAGCCCTTCTTCCTTTCGTCTGCGGCGTGCTGGCCTCCAGCGACGGAGGCGCGGCCGGGATTGAGGCCCTGTAGGCTGCGGCCGTCGATGCTCCCGAGGCCACCCGTCGGCTTGAAGACTTCGTTTCGTCCGGCGCGCCGGACGATCCCAACCGCCTTGGGGCGATGGTCGCACTGAGGGACCGGGCGATGGCGGACGGAGACTACGCGCAGGCCGCGCGCTGGAACCGTGAGGCCGGGGGCCTCGCGGGTCGACCCCTGGGACATATCTCGGTCGATGTCGAGGGCGCGCCGCCACAGGTCGCGGAGGTGCAGAGCGAAACCCTGCGGGCCTCCCGGGGCTTGATGGGTTTCCCCCGCACCGAGGCCGTGTTCGGCGGCGTCGCGGTGTCGGCCCTGGTCGATACCGGGGCGAACTACGCTGTCATCAGCGAGACGCTCGCTCGTGGCGCTCGCCTTGTCGATCTGGGGGACGCAGGCCTGGTGGGGTCGGCCGGTCATGTCACCGGCGGGCGGGTCACCCTGGGCGATATCGAGATGGGAGGATCCCGGTTTCGCAATGCCATCATCATCGTCTTGCCGGATGAGGCTCTGCAGTTTCCGTTAGGCTTCCGGATCGAGGCGATTCTAGGCATGCCTCAGATTCGGGCGTTCTCCGCGATCGAGTTCAGCGGAGACCGGATGACGACGTTCACAAGCCCGTCGGGGTCAGACGATGAGGGCGTCGCTGATCCGCCCAATCTGGTCTGGGACGGCGCGCAGCTATTCGCCGCCGTGCAGGTCGATGGCGCGCCCGAGATGTTCATGCTCGACACAGGCGCGCGCAGGTCTTCCCGGCTGGTGGTCCAGCAGGATGCGGATATGGGAACCATCAGCGTTCGAGGCCTTGGGGGCTCGGCCTCGGTTCAGGGCCGCAGGGGGTCGGCGACACTGGGTCTCGACGATCGCACCCTGTCGCTGGGTCGCCTGGAAACCCGCTTGGCGCCGCCTCGCAGAGGGTGTGGGCGCTTTGACCCGACCTCGATTCTGGGCTGGGATGCCCTTGGTCAGGGCGGATTCCGGATCGACTTCGACAGAATGCGGTTCGATTGGATCGACGTCGGCGCAGCGACCGGGACCCGAGACCGGGGATAAGCCCCACGCCGTCATCGTCGGCCCTCGGGCCCCTTTTTGGAACCAGACCGAGAACCGCATCCACGCCCAGAAAGCGGTTCTGACATGATGCCTGGCCTAGGCTTCGGGTGCGAGGTTCTAGGCGCCGTGGTCGGGCATCGCGACTCGTGGATCGGTGCCGGGCTTGAACGGCCACAGCCCTGGAACCTGGCCTTTTTGGTGGATCCGTTCGATGGGGTCACACCCCACGATCTTTGAAGCCTCAAAGCGTCAGGACGGCCGCTGGATCCCGAACAGCGCTGCCAGATGGACCAGCAGCAAAAAGCCGAACGCCGCGCACAGCAGCATGATGAACCGCCACGGCACCAATCGCGGCCGGGCCAGGTTGACCGGCTGCGCCCCGCGCCAGCCCGCATAGCCGCCCAGCGCAGCCGTCGCGATCATCAAGGACAGGGTCAACGTCAGGCTCATGGCGCCCATGTGCGGATCGGAGCGACCGGACGCAAGGAAACCCTTTCGAAGAGATTAATCTTCACGCGTCGTTAACCATGTGTCGGCGACACAGGAGTGAGCGGGAGGCCGCTGTCCACAGGAAGATGGGCAGCCGTCTAGATGTTGGGGTTAACACGCCGTTTACACCCTGAATCTGGACGACTAGCGTTCCTCTATGGGTCGGGAGCCGAATCAGTGAGCGCAGCCGCAGCGCCTTGGAGCGTCAAGGGCATCGACCCCAAGGCGCGCGAGGTCGCCAAGGACCTGGCGCGTCGTTCGGGCATGACGCTCGGCGAATGGCTCAACTCCATGATCATGGAGGACGGCGACGAGGACGACGGCGTCCAGCCCCTGCCGCGCCGCCCCCATGCCTCGGAATCCATCGAACGTCGTGGCCGGTCACGCCGCCTCGACGACGCCTATGACATGGCTCAGCGCGGCTATCGCGACAGCACCGATGACACGCTTCACCGGGTCGCCGCCTCCGTCGACGCCATCGCCGCCCGTCTGGAGGCGGCAGAGCGTCGCTCGACCATCGCCATCCAGGGGGTCGATCAGGCCGTGTCCGGCCTCGTCCGCCGACTGGAGGCCCAGGACCAGCAGACCGGTGTCCATCAGCGCCGCATCGACGACATCTCCGAGGAACTCAAGGAGGGTCACCGTCGCCTGCGCGCCTTCGAGCGCGAGGTCGGACCCAAGTCCGCTGAAACCCTGTCCAAGGTCGAGCAGGCGCTTGGAACCCTGGCGGGCCGACTCTACGACATGGAGGAGCGTCAGCGCTCCGGCTTCCAGGAGGCCCGGCAGCGTCTGGATGTCTTCGAGAAGACGGACACCGCCGTCGCCGCCCTGACCAGCCGCCTCTACGACATCGAGGAACGCCAGCGCGCCGGGGCCCAGACCCTGATGCAGCGCGTCGAGGCGGTCGAGAAAGCCGCCGGATCGGGCACAGGAACCGAGTTGCTGGCCGAGGTGGGCCGCCGTCTGGACGCCGCCCAGGGCCAGACCACCCAGGCGTTGAAGAGCCTCGAGCGCGCCTTCGCCGGTCTGGACCAGCGTCTGCGCACCGCCGAGAGCCGCACGGAGCCCGAGGGGGCCCGCGAGGTCGCCCGCTTCGAAAAGCTGGCCGAGACCCTGTCACGTCAGGTCGAGACCAACCGCGCAGAGATGATGCGCCGGCTGGAGACAGCCGAGCACGAAGGCCGGATGAGCCGTATTGAGGCGGCGGTTCAGTCGCTCGGCGAACAGGCCCGCGCCGCGGAACAGCGCTCGGCCCAGGGCATCGAAGCCATGGGCCGCGAGGTCCTTCGGATCGCCCAGAACCTCGATACCCGTGTCGACCGGATCGAGACGGCCGGCGACGCCCGCCTGGAGAAGTTCGAATCGGCTCTGACCAAGTCGGTGTCCGAAAAGATCGAGCGCGACATGGGCCGCTACGGCCAGGCGATCGAACACCGCCTGACCCGTGCGGAAGACCAGAACGCCATCGCTCTGGAGAAGCTTGGGACCGAGATCACCCGTATCTCGGATCGCCTGGCCGACCGCATCGCCCAGTCCGAGCGCAAGTCGGCCCAGGCGCTGGAGGACATCGGCCGTCGTCTGGGCGAAAGCTCCGAGCGGATCGAGCAGCGTTACGACCGCGCCTCGGGCGAACTCGCTGAACGCATGCGCCTGTCGGAGGAACGCACCGCCTCCCTCCTGGCCGAAGCGCGCGAGACGCTGGAACAGCGCCTCGCCCAGCCGACCCCGCCAAGAGCCGAGCCCTTGCCAGAGCCGGCCGCTCGCGCCGCCGATTTTGCCCAGCCCGACTGGCGCGCAGCCGCCTTCCCTGCCGATCCGGATTTCGCCGCCGCTCCGGCTGACGGCTGGTCGATCGATCCCCTGTCGGCGGATATGGAGCCCTTCCCGGCCGCGCCCGCTGTGCCCCCGGTCCAGATCGACGAGACCTCGCCCGCGTCGGACAGCTTCGACGCCCTGCCGCGCCGGATCGAGCCCACCTCCGAGCCCGCGCCTTTCGGTGCCGCCCCGGCCGCGAGCCCCTTCGGTGGCTTCGGCGGCGCGGATGTGGCCGATGCCCTAGACGCCATCGCGGAATTCGAGGCTGGCCCAGCCCCCTATGTCGCGGAGCGGTCGGCAGAGCCTGACAGCCTGTTCGAAGACACGCACGAGTTCGCCGCCGAGACCGAGTTCGTGGACCCGCGCCGCATTCGCGCCTCCATGAGCGCCGGGGCCGCCGCTGGCCGTTCGGCATCGACGCGGGACACCATTCAGGCCGCCCGTGCCGCGATGAATGCCTCGGAACCGGTGGCAGCGCCGGCAGCGCCGCGTGTCTCCTTCGGGCTCGGCCTGAAGAAAGGCGGCAAGTCCAAGCTGCAGGAGCGACTGGACAAGCAGGCGGGCCGCGACGGCACGATGAAGACGGCCTTCATCGCCTCGGTGACTGCCGTTGCCGTCGTTGCGGGCGTCATCTCACTCGGCCGCTTGAACGGTTACGACATCAGCGATGTCGAAGAGGTGTTCCGCAATGCTACTGTGAACGGGGCCGAGACGACGCCTATCGCGGCCCTCGCCCTGACGCCTTCGGGCGATGCCCCAATCGATGCGGCACCGGCCGACCTTACCGAAGCCCAGACCCTGTACGCCCAGGCCATCGAGCAGCTGGATCGCGACGATCCGGCAGGGGTCGAAACCCTGACCCGCGCCGCTAACATGGGCGAGCCCCAGGCACAGTTGAGGCTGTCGGCTCTCTTTCAGACGGGCGAATCCGGTGTGGAGGTGGATGAGGCCGAGAGCCGTCTGTGGGCCCGTCGCGCGGCTGAAAGCGAGTTTCCGCAAGGCATGCACAACTACGCCATGTATCTCTACGAGGGCGTAGGCGGAGCTCGGAACCGACCCGAGGCGCTGGATTGGCTGAAGAAGGCTGCTGATCGCGGCATGGTCGACAGCCAGTACAACGTCGCCCGTATCTATGAGAACGGTGACGAAGGCATCGCGCCGAACCTGACGCAGGCCTATCGCTGGTACCTGATCGCGGCGCGCGCCGGTGATCCCCAGGCCCAGGCCGCCGTCGACCGCCTCAGCCCGACCATACCGGCCGCCGCCCGTCAGACCGCTCGCGCCCAGGCCGAGGCCTTCGCGCTCGAACCGCTCGCCTGACGCGGTCTTCGGGTGGCCCCGACGGCCAGCCGGCGCTAAGACACCCGCGCTCGCCTTCCGGCGTCTAGCGTTCGTATCCAGCCGAAGGCCCGCCCCTTTGGAGATCTATCTGCCGATCGCCGAGGTTTCGGTGAACTGGCCGCTCCTGATCCTGTTGGGGGCGGTGGTCGGCTTTGTCTCGGGCCTGTTCGGCATCGGCGGCGGCTTCCTGATGGCTCCGGTGCTGGTCTTCATGGGCATCCCGCCGACGGTCGCGGTCGCCAGCCAGGCCAGCCACGTCGTCGCTTCCTCCACCTCGGGCGTCATCCGCTATTCTGGCCAGGGCGCGGTCGACTTCCGCATGGGCGGCATCATGGCGCTCGGTGGGGCTCTCGGTGCCATCGGCGGGGTCGAGTTGTTCCGTTACCTGCGCCTGCTGGGCCAGGCGGACCTGGTCGTCTCGGTCTCCTACCTCGTCTTCCTCGGGGCCATCGGCCTTCTGATGCTCTACGAGAGCCTGACGGAGATCCTCCGCCGGGTGCGGGGCGAAATCGTTCCGCATAAGGAGCGTCATCGGCCGCTGTGGCTTTACGGACTGCCTTGGAAGATGCGGTTTCCCAAGTCGGGCCTGTACATCTCTGTCATCCCGCCCCTGGCGCTCGGCGTTTTCGCCGGCATTCTGTCGGCCATCATGGGGGTCGGCGGCGGCTTCATCCTGGTCCCGGCCATGCTCTATGCGCTTCGCATGAAGGCGGGCGTGGTGGTGGGCACCAGCCTGTTCCAGATCATCATCACCACGGCCATCACGACCGTGCTTCAGGCTGGCCGCAACCAGACGGTTGATGTCGTGCTGTCGACGCTTCTGCTCCTCGGCGGGGTCGTCGGAGCCCAGCTCGGAGCCCGCTATGCCGGACGTTTCAAGGCCGATGTGCTGCGCGCCGCCCTGGGTCTGATCGTGCTGCTGGTCGGCATCCAGATGGGGCTGGAGCTTTTCGTCCGCCCCTCCGACATCTTCCTGATCGCGCCCGGGATCGCGGACGGATGATGCAGGCGCTCCCCCCGCCACCGCCTGCAGTCGAGGCCCCGGCACCGGAGCGCTCGGTCGAGACGCTGGATCAGCTGCGCGTCGCCGCAGCCCTGACCGACGCCCGGGTCGAGGTCGATTCCCGCTTCCGTGGCGCCTCCATCGTCCTCTACGGCGCGGTCTTCAATCCGACGGACGATGCGACCGACGTGGTCGTTGTTGTGCGCGGCCCCGACGCCCCGGTCCGCCTGGTGAAGAAGACCCGCAACCTCGGCGTCTGGCTGAACAGCCGTCCGGTCCTGTTCGAAGGCGCGCCAGGCTTCTACATGACCGCCTCGACGCGGCCGCTGTCCGACATCGCCGGCTTCGGCCAGTTGCGCCGTCTGGGCGTCGGGGTGGATCACCTGCGGATCAACGCACCCGAAGAGAGCCGCACCGTCACCCGCTACGGCGTGCGCGACGTCGTCATCAGCCGACTGGGCGAGGACTACCTGGATTGGCGCCGCGCCGTGATCCGGCTGAGGGAAGCCGCCGCCCTCTACAACACCGATCCCGACGGCGTGACCTTTGTGGACCGGGGCCTGTTCCGGGCGGAAGTCGAGCTGCCTTCGACCGCCCCAACAGGCGAGTATCATGCAGAGGTCTGGCTGTTCCGCGACGGCGCACCGGCGGGCGTGTCGAACCTGACGCTCCGGGTCGAGAAGGTCGGCTTCGAGCGCGACATCTATGAGTTCGCCCATCGGCGTCCCTGGACCTACGGCATTCTCTGCGTGCTGCTGGCGGCGGGAATCGGCTATCTCGCCAGCCGCATCTTCGGGAGACGCTGATGGACAGGGGACGCGCAACGGCCTGGGCCCTGGCTCTGGCGGGGCTCATTCCCTTCGTCGGCTGCGCGGCCATGGTCGCCTTGGGCGGCCCGGGTGCCGACGCCTGGCTGGGGGCGCTGATCGCCTACGGGGCGGTGATCCTGTCCTTCCTCGGTGGCACCCGCTGGGGCGCGGCGCTGGCGAATGGATCGCCCGATCCGGTGACGCTGACCCTCAGCAATCTGCCCGCTCTCGTGGCCTGGGCGGCGCTGCTGCCGCTGGAGATGCCGGGGTCGCTGCGGCTTGGCCTGCTCGCGGCTGGACTTGCCCTGATGTGGCTGTGGGATCGGCGACGTCCGCCCGCCTGGTATCCGGCACTGCGCGCTACGGCAACGGTCGGGGCCCTGTTGTCGCTCGGCCTCGCGGTCGTCGTCTCGGCCTAGACCAGACTGTCCCACGGCAGAGCGTGCACGCGGTCGCGCCCCAGCACGCCGACCAGCGGCGGCACACTGAACAGGCCCGCGATCGCTCGATCGAGCACATTCAGCCCCCCCGTGAAGGCCCCGAACGCCGGAAGGATCAACCGGCTTCCGTCAGTCACGAAGCAGGCGCGCCGGACC
>JADCBH010000347.1 GCA_020253595.1 Brevundimonas sp. | reverse complement strand
TCCGGCCCTGACGCTGGACGAAGCCACCTTTCGCATCCTGATCGAAACGCCCGGCCTGCGCCGTCGCCCGGGCGGCGGGTGGCAGGCGCGAACCGCCTCCCTGCCTCAGAGCACGCCAGCTGTCGGATCGCCGGGCAGGATCGAGGGCGAGCGGCTTCTGATGGAGGCCGACGGCCGGGTTCGCCGCGTCCGCGCCAACCTGGGCCACAGCCCCATCCAGTGGCTGGCCAGCCGCCGCGATGCCGAGGGCCGCCCCGGTCTGACCCCCGCTGAGGTCGCCAGCGGCGAGCGACTGCGATCCGAGGCGGAGATCGCCCTGTCGGGGCCGTCACTGACCATGCGGTGGGACGCCCTGCCGCGCTCGGGCGCAGGCTCCGCCGCCCGCGTCGAGCCCGGCGACCGCGCCTTGAACGCCGCTGACCGGGTCCGGCGAGCCCTTGCCGCCTGCCCGCCCGACACCCGGGCCGTGCTGGACCACATCTGCATCCGGGGCCAGACGCTGCAACTCGCGGAACAGGCCTGCGGCATGCGACGCCGAACGGGGCGGGAGGCCTTGCGGCGCGGGCTGAGGGCCTTGGCCGAGCACTACGGCATCCTGTGAGCCCGGCTTCGAGCCCGGGCCAGTCCACGCCGATGCCGAACGGTCCGACCGCATTGATCGCCGGCCGATAACGGGACTACCCTCGCCGATCGCAGGGGTGTTTCCGATGACCGATGTCGACCGCAAGACCGTCGGTGCGCCGCTCGCAACTCTCATTCTGGCGCTCCTACTGGGAAGCCTCGCCGGGACGGCGAATGCCCAGACCCTGGGCGGCTTCGCCTCGACCCAGCCGACGGCGCGGATCGAGTACTGGCAGCAGCGGCTCAACGACATCGACAGCCGCCTGTCGGACCCTCAAACGCTCGCGCCGGTCCGGCTTCTGTTCCTTGGCGACTCCATCACCGACTTCTGGACCATGGGAGAGAACCCCTGGTTCCCGGGCACCCAGGGTGGGCGCGTCGTCTGGGACGAGACCTTCGGCGGCTCGAACCCGGACTACTCAGGTCTGAACCTGGGCATCTCCGGCGATCGGACCGAGCATGTGCTTCATCGCATTCGCCCCGCCGCCGAGGGTGGCCTGGGCCAGCTCGACCGGCCCGACCTCGATCCCGACGTGATCGTCCTGCTCATCGGCATCAACAACAGCTGGGCGGCCGAGACACCGGCCGTGGAAAGCATCGTCCAGGGGGTCCGCGCCGTCGTCGCGGCGGTTCACGACCGCAAGCCGCGCGCCCGGATCGTGCTCCTCTCGCTGCTGCCGACCAATGAGCCTGCGCGCAACGCCGAGATCGTGGGGCCCGTGAACGCGGCGCTGGCGGCCTTCACCTCGGACGGCCCGCAGGCCGCCTACGTCCGTTCTCTCGACCTCTATCCGGCGTTTCTGGGCGCAGACGGTCTGCAGAACCGGGCCTTCTTCATGGACGGCGTTCATCCCAACGAAGCCGGCTACCGCGCCTGGCGCGACCGCCTGATCCCCTTCATCGACAGCGTCAGGCGCTAGGGGCCACTGCTCCGGGTCGCCGCAGACGGTCCGGCGTCAGGAGGCAGGCTGGCGCGGCGCCAGGGGTGAGTTCAGGCACCAGAGAACCGAACCTCCTCGCGACCACTCGGTCGCGCTTTATCGTCTCGGAAAATGGTGTAATGCGCCTCCAAGCGCCGGAGGCGACCTTGCGACGACCCATTCTGGATCATCCCGAGAGGATCATCCCGCTCGCCTTCCTGACAACGATCCTGATCGGCAGCCTTCTGCTGATGCTCCCCTGGGCGTCCGCAGACGGACAGGTCGCGCCGGTGCTGGTCGCCCTGTTCACATCCACATCGGCGGTCTGCGTCACCGGGCTCATCGTCGTCGATACGGCCACATACTGGTCGCCGTTCGGACAGGGCGTGATCATGGCCCTGTTCCAGATCGGTGGCTTCGGCATCATGGCCGGAGCGACCCTTCTGGGTCTCATGATCTCCCGGCGCATTCCGCTGGGGCGACGACTGGTGGTGCAGGCGGAAACGAAGAGCCTGACGCTGGCCGATGTCAAAAACGTGCTCCGTACAGTTCTTGTCGTGACGCTGCTGTTTGAGGGGGTCACAGCCCTCGTGATCACCCTGCGGCTCCATTTCACCTACGGCGAGCCATGGGACGCAGCCATCTGGAACGGCCTTTTCCACGCGGTCTCCGCCTTCAACAACGCCGGCTTTTCGACCTACTCCGACAATCTCGTGCGGTTCGCCCTGGACCCGCTGATCCTGCTGCCGCTGGCCGCCGCCGTCATTGTCAGCGGCCTTGGATTTCCGGTCATCAACGAACTGCAGGCGAGATGGCGGGAGCCCGATCGCTGGTCCGTCCACGCCAAGTTGACGGTCTATGGCACCGTGGCGCTGCTGCTGATCGGCTTCCTCGCCGTGCTTGTCGCGGAGTGGAACAACGCCGGGACCGTGGGCGACATGCCGACAGCCGGCAAGATTCTCAACGCCTTCACCCACTCGGTGATGAGCCGGACGGCCGGCTTCAACACGGTCGATGTCGGCCAGATGCGCTCGGAGACCCTGCTCCTGACCGACGGGCTCATGTTGATCGGCGGGGGCAGCGCGGGAACGGCAGGCGGGATCAAGATCACCACCTTCCTTATCCTAGGCGTGGTGGTCTGGGCCGAGATCCGTGGACGATCCGATGTGACGGTCTTCAACCGCCGTATCTGTCCGGATGCGCAGCGCCAGGCCCTGACCGTCGTGCTTCTCGCGGTGGGCCTGGTCGGAGTGGCGACGCTGGCTATCCTCTCGATGACCCCCTTCCCGCTCGACCGTGTGCTGTTCGAGGTGGTCTCGGCGTTCGCGACCGTCGGTCTCAGCACAGGCATCACGGCCGACTTGCCGCCGGCAGCACAGATCATCCTCGCCGTCCTGATGTTCGTCGGTCGCGTCGGCACGATCACCGTGGCCGCATCGCTGGCGCTCAGAACCCGCCACGTCCCTTACCGACACCCACTGGAGCGCCCCATCGTTGGCTAGATCATCCAAATCCGAGGCAAACAGCGTCGTCGTCATCGGCCTCGGCCGGTTCGGCGGGGCCGTTGCGAGAAGCCTGAGGCACCTGGGGCACGACATCCTCGCCATCGATGAAGATCTGACATTGGTCCAGGACTGGTCTGACGAACTGACCCACGTCGTCCAGGCCGACAGCCGCAACATCGAGGCCCTGCGCAAGCTCGGGGTGCCCGACTTTCCTCACGCCGTCGTGGGGATCGGCTCCGACATCGAAGCCAGCGTCCTGACCGTCCTTGCCCTGAGCGAACTGGGCGTGCCGGACATCTGGGCCAAGGCCGTGACCGCAAACCACGGCAAGATCCTGGAAAAGACCGGGGCCCACCATGTGATCTATCCCGAAGCCGCAATGGGAGAGCGGGTCGCCCATCTGGTCACCGGCCAGATGATCGACTTCATTCAGTTCGACGACGACTTTGCCATCGTCAAGACGCGCCCTCCGCGCGATGCGCTCGGCAAGACCCTCGCGCAATCGGCCTTGCGGAGCCGGTACGGCATCACCGTGGTCGGGCTCAAGCGCGCCCGCGAGGACTTCATCTATGCCAAGCCAGACACCCTGGTCGTCGATGGAGACCTGCTGATCATCGCGGGTCCGACAGCCAGGGTCGAGCGGTTCGCCGCCCTTCCCTAGGGACGGAAGAACTGGCCCACGCGACTACCCCGCCGCCATCGCCTGGGCCCGGATGCGGCCGACCATGGCGTTGAGACCGTTCGCCCTCTGGCGGGTCAGGGCCTGCGGCAGGCCCAGCCGGTCCAGCGCGCCCTTGGCGTCAAACGCCAGGATGTCGTTAGGGGCACGGCCCGAGTAGAGCCTCAGCAGCAGTGCCACATTGCCCTTGGAGATGGCGCTGTCCGAATCCGCCCGGAACGTCAGCAGGTCGCCGTCCCGCCCGGTGGCCAGCCAGACCTGGGCGGCGCAACCCGGCACCTTGTTGGCCTCGATCCGGTCCGCGTCGGGCAGGGGTGACAGGCCCTTGCCCAGGTCGATGACGTAGGCGATGCGCTGTTCCCAGTCCTCCAGCACCTCGAAGTCCTCGATCAGGTCTGCGAGGGTCTCCTCGATCGGATTGGCGGCGTCGGTCATGACGGCGGAGATACGCGCCGTGCCGATCAGGGACAACCGCGACATCGTTCCCCAGGGACGTCGCTGACCCCGCTGGATCGGAATCGCCTTATGCGGGAGCGGGCTTTAGGCGACTCGTCTGGACGGCTAGCCTTGTCCGTTGGGCGCAACCTCCTCAGTCCCGGCCCTTGCCCCGGCCCTCCGGAACTCGCGTGACGCCAGCTCCCGACCATACGCCAGGGGACGTCGCCCGCCCGGGCCAGCGGCTGTTCGAAGGCCAAAGCGCCGTCGTCGCCTGGCACGGATGCTGGGCGGCCGCCGTCGTGGTCGCGACCATCGCCGCCCTGTGGCTGGACCGGCTATCGGGTCCGGCTGCCTTCGGGGCCCTGGCCATGATCGCGCCGGGGCTGGGCGGACTGGCTCTGCTGAACCGCGACGGACCGGGCGAACGCTCGCTCGTTCTGATGGGATGGACACTGGCGACCCTGGCGTCCCAGGTGCTGTCGGGCGGCCTGTCCGGTGCCCTGGTCGGTTTCGCCATCATGCCCTTCGTGGCGGGCCTGGCCGTCGGCGGGCCGCGACACGGCGTGCGGCTGGCCCAGGCCGGCGCCGGCGGCTCTGCGGTCGCCGTGGCCGCCGGTCAGTTGTCGGCCTGGTGGATCGGTCCGCCGGAACCCCGCGACATCACCGCCGCCCTGTTCGCCCTCCTCGCCGCCGGGGCGGCAGTCCTGGCCGTCCGTCTGTCGTGGCGGGTGCGCGAGCAGGTCCTCGTCCAGGCCGAGCGCGAGGCCCGGCGCGTCCGCGCCTTCCTCGACGCCCTGCCCGGCCTGACTCTCGTGATGGAGCCGACCGGCCGGATCGTGGCTGACTATGGCACTCCGCCGCCCGCGCTCGACCTCGCGGCGCTCAGGGCCCAAGGCTTGATCGCGGCGATCCACGCCCCGGATCGGCCCGCCGTCCTGTCGGCGATCGACGCCGCCCTGGCCGGACAGGAGGGCCGGGTCCGCTTCGCTCCGCGTCAGGCGCTGGACCGGCGCGTCAGTCTGGCGATCCGCCGCATCGGCGACGCGCATGCCGCGCCGCTCGTGGTCGCCCAGGCGCTTGACGCCACGCGAGAGTTCGCGGTCGAGGTCGGGCTGGAGGCCGCCCGCGCCGAGGCCGAGGCCCGCGATACCGGCAAGACCCGCTTCCTCGCCAACATGTCCCATGAGCTGAGGACGCCACTGAACGCCGTGATCGGCTTCTCCGACGCCATGCGCCAGCGCCTGTTCGGCCCCCTGCCCGTCCGTTACGCCGACTATGCCGACAGCATCCATCAGGCGGGCGGCCATCTGCTGGAACTGATCGGCGATGTCCTCGACGTGGCCAAGATCGAGGCCGAACGCTACGAGCTGTCGCGCGAGGTCTTCGACGCGCGCGATGCCGTCTCCGCCGCCGTGGCCCTGGTGCGCGTTACCGCGTCCGACAAGGGCGTGATCCTGAACAGCCTGCTGCCCGACGATGCCTTGATGGTCGATGCCGACCGTCGGGCGCTGAAGCAGATCACGCTGAACCTGCTGTCCAATGCCATCAAGTTCACGCCGTCGGGCGGCTCGGTGACCCTGACGCTGGAAACCATCGGTCCCTATCTGGAGCTGGTCGTCGCCGACACCGGCGTCGGCATCGCCAAAAAGGACCTGAAACGTCTGGGCCGGCCGTTCGAACAGGCGGGCGCCTCGGATCAGAAGGCGCAGGGCACCGGGCTGGGCCTGTCGCTGGTGCGCGCCCTGTCCGAACTGCACGGCGGACGCATGAGCCTGGACTCCACCCTGGGTGAAGGCACGGCCGTCACCGTGCGCATGCCGGTCGCGCGCGCCGAGCGCCCCGCTCCGCCAGAAGGTGGCGCAGAGATCGTGCCGCTCAACGCAGGCTGAACGACCGAATTGCCCCGGTTCTGCCTCACCCGACGACCCAATTCGATGTTAGACAGGGACCCAGTGAACAGGCCGAAGCTGGAGCGCCTCCCCACATGCGTCGCTTTCTGATCTGGTCCGCGCTTGCCGTCGTCATCGGACTGGCCATCGCCGGGACCGGCTACTGGGCCTACTGGAACTTCTACGCCCGCTTCCAGCCGGTGACGGTCACCCGCAACCAGGCCG
Source organism: Brevundimonas sp. (assembly GCA_020253595.1). GTDB lineage: Bacteria > Pseudomonadota > Alphaproteobacteria > Caulobacterales > Caulobacteraceae > Brevundimonas. The sequence goes on along the minus strand of JADCBH010000347.1, from coordinate 10,912 downwards.
ACATCCAGCGCCTGCTGGACGAGGCGTCCTGGCTGTCCGGCGGCGGCGGCGGCGAACCGCTCTATGTCATCGGCTATCGCGACTCGGCCTCGTTCCAGCGCTACCAGCGCGAGGAAGCCGACCGGCTGCGCGCCGGCGGGGTCGAGATGCGCGTCATCGCCTTCGCCCGTCCCGACCGCGAGGGCGCGCCCCAGTCGACACCCAGCGAACGCTCCACCATCGCCGAGCTTTGGCTCAGCCGGGACTGGAGCCTCTATGAACGCTGGATGGCCACACCCGCCCGCAGCTGGACGGCCGCCGGGATCCCCGACGCGGACGGCAATCTGGCCCGCACGGCTGTGGTCGAGGCCAGCCACCAGTTCACGATCCGGCTGAACGATTTGCTGCGCGATGCCGGCGTTCCGACCGGCTATCCCCTGGTGATCTGGCGTGACCGCGAGGGCTTCCTGAAGGCCTGCGCCTGCGCTGACAGACGCTCCTGGGTTTTCGTTCGCGATGACGTGGGCGCGCCGGACGATCTGTCCACGCCGACACCGCCGGACCCGGTCGACCTCGCTCCCGGCGCGCCGCCCCCCGTCGCGACAGAGGGTGCCCTGCCCTATCCGAACCTCGGCCCCATCCCACCGCTGGACGGCGGGGCGGTGCCGACCGACCCGACCGCGACGCCCTCGCCCGAGCGCCCCGGCGCGCCGCGCACCGAACCCGCAAGGCCGACCACGCCCCAGGCCCCGCCTCAGCCGAGCCAGCAGGAAGACACGACCTTCTTCTGACGTTCAGGGTCTGGACGAACCGGCGCAGGCCGGATCAAGGCCGTCGCCGGTCTCGCTTGTCGCGAATGTCGACGATGTCGTCATTGACGATGTCGCGCTTGTCTTGCCCGAATTGTCTCGCCTGATTGTCTCGCTTGTCACGACCGATGACGGTCAGAAAAGCCGACGGCAGGTCGCGATCAGTCGCTCGACGTCATCCTCGTCCTGATATAGGCCAAAGCCGAAGCGGATCACCTCGTCGCGCACATCGGTGACCACATTGGCGGCCAGCAGGTCTGCCCGCCAACGCTGGGCGTCCTTGTGCTTCAGCGCCAGGAACCGCGCGCGGGGCCGGTTGTCGCCGGGCGGAGGGTTCAACACCTCAGCCTCGCCCAACCTGCCGCACTCGCCCGCCTTCAGGGCCTCGAAAAAGCGCGACGAAAGCCGGTCCGCATGGGCCGAGACATCGGCGGTGGTCAGGCCATTCTCGTCCAGCATCCGCCGCACGCCGTTGAAGCGATACAGCGGCGTGGAATCGAACGTCGCGCCCCAGAACCGGCCCGCGTCACCCCGGTACTGCACCCCCTCGGGCGGCCCCATCAGATTGCCGAACTCGGCGAACCAGCCCGTGATCACCGGCCGCTCGCAGATGCCGGCGGGCGCATGCAGGAACCCCGCCCCTTCGCCGGTCATCGCGTACTTGTACCCGCCCGAGACGTAGAAGATGCGGTCAGCCACCGCCGAAAGGTCCGTCGGCGTGGCCATGAAGCCGTGATAACCGTCGACGATCACCCACGGTCCCTCCGGGCGCGCGAGGTCGGCGAGCGCGGACACACTGTCAATCGCCTGTCCCGTCTTGAAGAAGACCTGACTGACCACGATCGCATCAAAGGCACCGCCCCGGGCCGCCGCAACGAACCGGTCATCGAAGGTGTCGAACGGCTCCAGCGGCACCCGCGTGACCACCGCCTCGCCGGCCTCCTCCCACCGCTCGGCCTGACGGCGAAAGGCGTGGAACTCCCCGTCCGTGGTCAGGATGCGGATGGGTTTGGTCTCGATGCCCGAGAACACCCGGATCAGGAAATCATGGGTGTTCGGCGCAAAGACCACCGTCTCCGGATCGGGCAGGCCCAGCTCTTCGGCCACATGCCGCTGCGCCTCCGGCACCACCTCGCCGAACACGAGGTCCCACTTGCGATCCGCGAAATGGTTCGCCTCCACCCAGGCCCTGACCTGCCCGTCGAATGAGGCGTCCGGCCACAGGTGATGGCTGTGCGCCGCGAAATGCAGCCGCTCGGGATCGAGCGCGAGCGCGCGGGAGAAGAGAGGTTTGTGGGTCACAGTCTTCAACTCAACAATAACGCGGCTATCATGACCAATACAATGATTGCCCGACGAAACAATACTGTGCGACTTTCGTAAAGCCACGACTTTATGGCATTGTCCTCATAAACGTCTAACGCAAGTATATAGTAATTGAGTACGTCTTCACCTTCCAGGACTAAAAGATCTGTCCAAGGATGAGATTCATCAACATCTACATCAGCACCCGTTTCCAGATCGGCAGGTTCGGGCGACGCCATCCAGGGAGAATCGGAGTCTTCGAACAGAAAACTGCCATCAGGGGACACGCGAGTGGACGCCGAAGAGACCGGCCGCCGGTTAGGCCAAACCGCCGGAGTAATCTCCAGAACGGTTCTTGAGGGAAACCATAAGGATATCCATGCCAGCCTGCCATCGCTCGTGAGCGCCAGATCGTGCACGAAGCCTTCGTAGATCAGGTGATCCTGACCATTGTTAACACTCGACAGGACCGCTGACCGGACATACCTGCGCCGAAAACCACTAAAGGCGGGATAGACGGGGCCGTGCAACATCGAGGTCGGCAACCAGCCCCAGATCACGGCCTTGGAAAGTGCGAAGCCCAACGGGAGTCCCATGGCGCACGAAATGAACAGCTCATGGGCGATCGCCTCCAACTCGGGGCGTCCGATTTGGCCTGGATTGGCGCCTAACGCCGGCCCTTCGCTGAAGAGCATGCCCAGAATCCTAGGTTCTCGGACACCTTGGTCTAGGAATGCCAAGATCGAATCGGTCGCGTAGTGCAGGGTAATCGACGGCACGAGAAACAATGCCAGCATAAGCAGCCACTGGCGATTTGCTAAAAGCCGAACTCGCGATCCGAGGTTTAGACCAAGAACAAAAAGTATGCCGGGTGACGCGAACAGGAGCAGCGCTATGGCCGCTGCGTCGAAGTTCAAGCGTCTGATGCCTCGGCTAACGCCTTAAGGGCCTCGAGTTGCTTGGCCCTTGCGCGAAGTAGTTCTGTTACCGACACAAGGTCTTTCTTGACCTCAGCCGCCTGAGACGCCTCGCGCTGAAGGGCGCGATAGTTTCCGCGGTAGACTTTGGCGAGCCGCGCAGCGTTGCGGTGATAGCTATCGCCAAAAGGCATGGCAAGACCTCGACTGATTCACTTAATTTAGAGTGCCTAGCAACAGTTGCAAGACCCTTAAATCAGCGCCCCGTGGCAGTGCTTGAACTTGCGGCCCGAGCCACAGGGGCAGTCCGCATTCCTCGGCGTCCGCTCCCACCCTGCAGGCAACAGCTCGACCGGCAGCTTGGAGCGGTCGTCGCCCGTCAGTTGCCCTTCCGGGTTCTGCGCCATCGGGTTGGCCATTTCGTTCTGGCCAGTGCCGGGGTTCAGGTGGATTTCCTTAAACTCGGGCATGTCCATCGGCGGCGGCGCTTCGAAGCGGAACTCCACCGTCATCAGCCACCGCGTCACATTGTGGCGCAGCTCGTGCAGCAGGGTCTCGAACAGCGAGAAGGCTTCTGTCTTGTACTCGTTCAGCGGATCTCGCTGGCCATAGCCGCGCAGACCGATGACGCCGCGCAGGTGGTCCAGATGCACCAGATGCTCGCGCCACTGCATGTCGATCATCTGCATCAGGAACTGCTTCTCCAGCCCCCGCATCTGGCTTTCGCCCAGCTGTTCCAGACGCTCGGCGGCGCGCGTGTCGGCGGCCTCGCGGATGCGCTCCTCGACCTCCTCGTTGGACACGCCTTCCTCGGCGGCCCAGTCGTGCAGCGGCAGGGTCAGGCCCAGGGTGGACTTCACCTTCTCGTCCAGACCGTCGATGTCCCACTGCTCGGCATAGGCCTTGGGCGGCATGAAGCGATCGACCAGATCAACGATCACGTCGTTCCTGAACTCCCCGACCAGCTCGGACAGGTCGTTGGAATCCATGAACTCCTGGCGCTGCTCGAACACGGCCTTGCGCTGGTCGTTCACGACGTCGTCGTACTTCAGCAGGTTCTTGCGGATGTCGTAGTTGCGGGTCTCGACGCGCTTCTGGGCGGTCTCGACGGCGCGGTTCAGCCAAGGGTGGCTGATGGCCTCGCCCTCGGCGACACCGAAGTTGCGCATGATCGCGTCCAGCCGGTCGCCCGCGAAGATGCGCAGCAGGTCGTCCTCGCAGCACAGGAAGAACTTGGACGTGCCCGGGTCGCCTTGACGGCCCGTCCGGCCCCGCAGCTGGTTGTCGATGCGGCGGCTTTCGTGACGCTCGGTGCCCAGAACGAACAGGCCACCGGCCGCCAGGGCCTTTTCCTTCTGGACGGCAATGTCGGCCTTGAGGCGTGCCTCCTCGGCCTTCTCCGCCTCCGGCGTCACCTCGACGGCGAGGTTTCTCTGGTCCAGCCGCCACTTCGACAGCCGCATTTCGAGGTTGCCGCCCAGCTGGATGTCGGTGCCGCGGCCGGCCATGTTGGTGGCGATGGTCACTGCGCCGGGAAGGCCCGCGTCGGCGACGATATAGGCTTCCTGCTCGTGCTGGCGCGCGTTCAGCACGCTGTGGGGGATGCCCTTGCCCTTGACCGTCTGGATGTCATAGGCGGCGTCGCCGGTCTTCTGGGCTTCCTTCTCACGGCCGACGTATTCCGGCTTCGGCTTGCGCGAGATCTCGACCTCATAGGCGAAGGAGCGCAGCAGCTCCGACAGCTGTTCGGACTTCTCGATGGAGACCGTGCCGACCAGGATGGGCTGGCCCTTCACGTGACACTCGGCGATCTGCATGGCGATCGCCTGGTTCTTCTCCTTGTAGGTCCGATAGACCTCGTCGTCGTAGTCGATGCGCTGGACCGGACGGTTGGTCGGCACTTCCAGGACATCCATCTTGTAGATGTCGAGGAATTCCTGGGCCTCGGTCGCAGCCGTGCCGGTCATGCCCGACAGCTTTTCGTAGAGGCGGAAGTAGTTCTGGATCGTCACCGAGGCCAGGGTCTGGTTCTCGGGCATGATCTTGACGTCCTCCTTGGCCTCGATGGCCTGGTGGAGTCCTTCGGACAGGCGACGGCCCTGCATCATGCGGCCGGTGAACTCATCGATCAGGATGATCTCGCCACCCTTGATGATGTAGTCTTTGTCCTTCTGATACAACGTGTTAGCTCGCAACGCCTGGTTGGTGTGGTGCACCAGACTGATGTTGGCGGCGTCGTACAGGCCCGTCGTGTCCTCCGCGAAGTGGCCACCCTCCTCCAGCATCTGCTCGATGCGTTCGGAGCCTTCCTCGGTCAGCAGGGCCTGGCGCTGCTTTTCGTCCAGGTCATAGGTCGACTTGTCCTGGATCAGCGTCTTCACCAGCCCGTCGACGATCTTGTACAGCTCCGAGCGATCCTCGGTCGGGCCCGAGATGATCAGCGGCGTGCGCGCCTCGTCGATCAGGATGGAGTCGACCTCGTCGACGATCGCGAAGTGGTGGCCGCGCTGGACCATCTCGCGCCGGTCATAGACCAGATTGTCGCGCAGATAGTCGAAACCGAACTCGTTGTTGGTGCCGTAGGTGATGTCCGCGCCATAGGACGCCTGCCGCTGGCCCGACGACAGCCCGTTCACGATCACGCCGACTTCCAGGCCCAGGAACCGGTAGACCCGGCCCATCCATTCGGCGTCGCGCCGGGCCAGGTAGTCGTTGACGGTGATGACGTGGACGCCCTTGCCCAGCAGTGCGTTCAGATAGACGGGTGCCACGGCGACCAGGGTCTTGCCCTCCCCGGTCCGCATCTCGGCGATGCCGCCTTCATGCAGGATCATGCCGCCGGTCAGCTGCACGTCGTACTGGCGCTGGCCCAACACCCGCTTGGAGGCCTCGCGCGCCACGGCGAAGGCGTCGTTCAGGATCTTGTCCAGAGTTTCGCCCTGCGCGATCCGGTCCCGGAACGCGTCCGTCATCATGCGCAGCTCGTCGTCTGACAGGGCCGCGTACTTGGCCTCCAGCGCATTGATCTTCTGGACCCGGCTCATGAAGTCCTTGACCTTGCGGTCGTTGGAGGAGCCGAAGAGTTTCTTGGCGAAGCCGAGCATGGATGATCCGGAAGCGGACGAGCGGTTCAGAGCTCAGGAGTTGCCCTTGTAAGGCGGCGATCGAACGCCGCGAGAGAGGCCACCGGACGGGGCAGCCCTGAGGCCGCGCAAACGCTCGAAAACCCCTCGACTTGGGCGCAGGCGGGACTTAAGCACCGGTCATACCCCTGTCAACGCGAGGGGCTTTGCGGCCGCGCGTTTGGGCCTGTTCACAAAGACATGGAGCGTCCGATGCGGCGCACGCGCCACTCCCTCCTGTTGCTGGCCTTCGCCGGCGTCCTGGGCCTCGCCGCCTGCAGCGGTGGCGGCGGCGAAAGCCGCCCGCCCGAGCCCGGCGACCGGGCCGTCGCCGAGGTGCAGAACCAGACGATCTGGGCCTCGGACGTCAAGCGCGAGGCGGTGGCCCAGGGGCTGATCGGCGAGGGTGAACCCCTGGACGTCACCTCCGACCTGTTCCGCCGGGTCCTGGACGAGGTCATCGACCAGAAGCTTCTGGCGCGCGAAGCCGAACGCCGGGGGCTCGACAACTCCCCGCTGGCCCAGCGCCGGCTCGAGGCGACGCGCGAGCGCATCCTCGGCGACATGCTGGTCGAGAACGTCGTCAACGGGGCCATCTCCGACCAGGCGGTCGAGACCCTGTATCGGGAACAGCTGCGACTGGCGCAGACATCGGAGGAGATCCGCGTGCGCCTGATCCTGTCGCGCACGCGGCAGGAGGCTGACGCGGTCCTCGGCATCCTCGGCCAGGGCGCGACCTTCGAAGCCGTGGCGATGGAGCGGTCCATCGACGAGGCGACCCGCTTTTCGGGCGGGGACCTCGGCTATTCCACCGTCGACGTCATGCCCCAGACCTATGCCAATGCCCTGCGGGACGCCGCCGCCGGCTCCACCGTCGGCCCCTTCCAGACCGAGGGCGGCTGGGCCGTCCTGCGGGTCGAGGACCGTCGTCGCGAAAGCCCGCCGACGCTGGAACAGGCCCGACCCCAGATCGTGCGCTACCTGACCTATGAAGGCGTCCGCCAGTTGCTGGAGGAACTGCGCGGCAAGGCCGAGGTCGAGGTCCTGCTGTCCGCCGAAGAGGGTCGCGCCCAGGAACCGGCCTCGGCGCCTGAAGCCCCGGCTCGCGCTGCGGCCCCCGCCGCGACGCCGGCTGCGCCCGCCGCCAAGGCGACTGCCCAGTGAGCCGGCCACCCCGCACGCCGGGCTCGACCGGAAGGGCCATTGAACAGGCCGTGGGCAAGGCCTTGGACCCGCTGGCGACCGCGCTGCGCAAGGCGACCCAGGGCTCGGCTCCGGCACCCGCCGCGCCCTCCACCTCGGCCGCGCCGGGCAAACCGGGCCTGAAGGTTTCTCCGCTGGCCGTGCCCTTCCCGTCCATCCCCGGCGTCGGCGGCGTCGAGATGACCACCGCTCGCGCCGGCTTCTACAAGCACGAGCGCGACGATCTGGTCGTGTTCCGCTTCGCCCGGGGCACCAGCTGCGCCGGCGTCTTCACCCGCCACAAGGTCGGCTCGGCCCCGGTCGACTGGTGCCGTCGCCAGCTGGATTCGGCCGGCGGCGGTCAGGACGTCCGGGCGCTGGTGGTCAACGCGGGCTGCGCCAACGCCTTCACCGGCAAGGCGGGGGCGGACGCGGCGCGACGCACGGCCTCAGAGGTCGCCAAGCGGTTCGGCTGTCGTCAACGAGACGTCATGCTGGCCTCGACGGGCGTCATTGGCGTCCTGCTGGACGACAGGAAGATCGCGTCCAGGCTGGCCGAGGTCGAGCAGAAGCTGGACGGCGACACCCCTGCCTCCGAACAGTGGGCGGCGGCCGGTCAGGGCATCATGACCACCGACACCTTCCCCAAGGGGTCGTTCGCCGAGTGCAAGGTCGACGGCTACACCGTCCGCATCGCCGGCATCGCCAAGGGCTCGGGCATGATCGCCCCGGACATGGCGACCATGCTGGCCTTCATCGTCACCGACGCTGACATCCATCCGACCGTGCTGCGGGCCCTGCTGGGCCTGCACGTCCGCACGACTTTCAACAGCGTCACGGTCGACGGTGACACCTCGACCAACGACACCTGCCTGCTGTTCGCCACCGGCACCTCGGGCGCGCCCCGCATCGGCCGCGTTGGCGACCGCCGCCTGAAGGAGTTTTCGGCCGCCCTGGACAAGGTCATGCTGGACCTGGCCCACCAGCTGGTCCGCGACGGCGAGGGGGCCTCCAAGTTCGTGCGCATCACGGTTGAGGGCGCCGCCAGCCCGGCCTCGGCCCGCAAGCTCGCCAAGTCCATCGCCGACAGCCCCCTGGTCAAGACCGCCATCGCAGGAGAGGACGCCAACTGGGGCCGCATCGTCATGGCGGTCGGCAAGACTGAGGAGCCGGTCGACCGCGATCACCTCGCCATTCGCTTCGGCCCGCACCAGGCCGCCGTCGACGGGGCCATCGCCCCGACTTACGACGAGGCAAAAATGAGCGCCTACATGAAGCGGGACGAGATCGACATCGCCGTCGACGTCGGCATGGGCCGCGCCTCGGCCACCGTCTGGACCTGCGACCTGACCAAGGGCTACGTCGAGATCAACGGGGATTATCGCAGCTGAGTCGCGACCCCTTCCGCCGACGCGGCGCGAAGCAATGCCTTGTCGTAGGTGGCCAGGACCAGTCCACGCCGCATGGCCGCCTCGAGGTACAGGGCGTCATAGACGGTCAAGCCGTGGCGTTGGCCCAAGGCGACCCCGTCCCGCCAGACGCGCGCCGGTGCCGCCGGTTCGATCTCGACGGCCAGCCCGGACAAGAGCGCCTCGGCGTCAGCCAGTCCGGCTTGTTTCAGACGCCCTCGCTTATGGGCCTGCAAGGCGGTGTTCGCGATCTCGACTGGCCAATGCGACGGCGCGACAGGCGGAGTGGTCCAGGCGGCCTCCAGCCAGCGCGCGGCGACCTCGGTCGCCTCATCCGGCAGTATCCAGCTCGCCGCCACCGAACTGTCGACGACGATTCCGGTCACCGGCGGCCTTCATCCCGCCAGGCCAGAATCTCTTCCACTGTGGTCGGACCATGGTCCGCAAGTTGCTGCGCGCGCCAGCGTCGCCACTCTGCCATTTTCGCCTCGACCTCTTCGGAACGTCGCGCGACGGGCCCCAGAGGGACGACTTTCGCCACCGGCTTGCCATGGCGGGTCACGACGATCTCCTCGCCGCGTTCTGCCCGATCAATCAGTTCGGAAAAGCGAGCCTTTCCGTCGAACACACCGACTGTCTCGACCATGGCAAAATCCTGTCCAGAAGTCTGGACAGAATAAGCCAGATCGTCCTGATGTTCAACCGGCGCCTACTGTCGTTCCTGCGGCCGCACGCCCTGCGTTTCGGGCACATAGACGCCGGTCACTGCCCGCACCAGGAACCCGCCCGGCTGATCGCGCGGGCCAAAGCGGGCGCAGGGGTCCGGATCCGCGATGGGCCGCACCTCCCGATCTTCAGGGGCGAAGCTGTCGCCGACCTGATCGCCAAAGACCTCCGCGAACTGCAGCGCGTCACCCACAGCCGAAAGCGACGGCGTGTCGGTGCCCACCACATTGGCCGTCCGCGCCCAGGCCAGGGCCGCGACCTGCGAGCCGCTCATCGACAGCAGCTCGGCCTCCGCCGCCAATGCGCCAGTAGTGCCGGGTGCTCGCACGCCGATCGGGCCGGGAATGAAATGGTTGGCCACCGCCGACGCGCCAGAGCCGACTGCGCCAGTCGGCGAGATCCGCGTGACCGCGGTTCGCACGCGGGCCGCATCCGCCGCAGGCTCGGCCAGCACCGTGAACCGTTCGCTCAGCTCGTAACAGACCTGCCGATCCACCTCGCCCAGCACCAGCGCCACATCATCGGCCGAGATCCCCGGAGCCGCGCCCTCGGTCAGCACCGACGGCTCGACATACAGTCGCTCAACCGCTTGCGCCGCCGCCTCGTCGCGCCGGTCCCGCACCGACACCCGCAGCGTCCCGGCCATCGTCTCAAGTCCCTCATAGCTCGACAGAAACCCCGAGTTTGCCTGCGGCGCCGTCTGGCAGGCGGCGAGGGCCACGGTCGCGGCGACGGACACCGCACCGGCGCGGAGAAGGCGTTGGGTCATGGTCTCAACTTCCGTGGGAGGAGCGGCGCTAACGCCTGTCGTGCCGAAAGGATCAGGCGGCGCCGACGCGGGGTCAGGCGGCCGCCTGCTCGGCTTTCCGAAGCACGCTGGCGCGCACCTTTTCACTCTCGGACTTCAGCTGGCCGCAAGCCGCCAGGATGTCGCGCCCGCGCGGGGTGCGGATCGGGCTGGCGTAGCCGGCCTTGTTCAGGATCGCCGCGAACCGCTCGATCGTCTTCCAGTCCGAGCACTGATAGTCAGTGCCGGGCCAGGGATTGAACGGGATCAGGTTGATCTTGGCCGGGATGCCCTTGATCAGGTTCAGCAGGGCGCGGGCCTCTTCGGGGCTGTCGTTGACGCCCCTCAGCATCACATATTCGAACGTCACCCGGCGCGCGTTCGACAGGCCCGGATAGGCCCGGATCGCGGCCATCAGCTGGTCCAGCGGATACTTCTTGTTCAGCGGCACCAGAACGTCGCGCAGCGGATCGTTGGTCGCGTGCAGGCTGATGGCCAGCATGGTCTGGGTGCGCTCGCCCAGTTCAGAGATCACCGGCACCACGCCCGAGGTCGAGACCGTGATCCGGCGGCGCGAGATGGCGATGCCCTCGTTGTCGGCGATGATGTCGACCGCGTCGGCGACGTTGTCGAGGTTATAGAGCGGCTCGCCCATGCCCATGAAGACGATGTTGGA
>JADCBH010000346.1 GCA_020253595.1 Brevundimonas sp. | reverse complement strand
TCGGCGATGATCTTGAACCATTGGCATCCATGTTCGGCGACCTCTTCCAGCCGGGCGCGCAGCTGGCTGGGCGATGTCGCCTTGGAGACATCCACGCCGGGGAAGAACCGTCCCTCCGGAACGTGAATCCAGCCGCTGAGAAGGATTTCCGGCAGTTCCGGCATCGCGACATCGGTCAGATTCAACTGTTGAACAAAGCCCGCGTCGCGAACGACCGTAACGCCGCTGCGCAGATGCCGGCCGGCGTTGTGCAGCACCAAGGCCTCGGACGCCTGCGGCAAACCCGTGTTGGCGAAGTCAATCGACAGGTGAACATGTCCATCGACCATCCCGCAGGCGAAGAAGCTCCCTTGAAGGGTGATGGCGCCCTGGACAGGGGAATGCGTGAATCTTCCGTCCGCAATCCAAAGATCGACGTCCGGCTGCCCATCGGCGATGTTGACGCCATGTACGTGGTAGGATCGACCTGTCATCACTCTGTGTCCGGCCTTGCGGGGTTTATGGGTTTGGGTCCGGAAGACCGCAGGATCACCATGGCGTAGCCGCGGCGCCGTCATAGTGGACGAGGCGCCAGATTCTGGTCATTTGACGCCATGGCGATGAACGCTTCCCAACTGCCGATGCCGGCGTCCTACTTCATGCTCGTTCTTCGGGAATGGGGCGTCGCGCCGGCGCTGCGCCAGCAGCTGCTGGCGGGCCTTGCAGATGGCGATGTCCGAACCGTTGAAGTCGGGCGGCAGGTTCAACAGCTGCGGGTCCTGAACTCGCGGCTTCCAGAAGGCTGGGGCCTGAAGCTCGGATCCCTGTTTGACGCCACAACCCACGGCCCGGTCGGCACAGCCGTTCTGAGCGCGCCGACCCTGGCCAGCGCCCTGGACGTCATTGTCAGGTTCGGACATGTCCGCACGCCCTTCATGCGATTTGCCTTGGAGCGGGGTCAGGGACGGGTCCGCCTTCGATTTATCGACAGCGAAGTCCTGACCGAGACGGACGCCCGCCCACTCCACGACGCGACACTTGTCGGGGTCCAGAGCGTGCTGAAGCACTTTCTGGCTGGGGATTTCCAGGGGGTGACGATCGAAGTCGACCACCCGGAGCCCCGATACAGCGATGAGTATCGAGTTCATCTCAAGGGCGAAATCGAGTTCGATAAATCAGAGACATCGATCGTTTTTCGGTCTGGCCTTCTTGAGAGACAGTCCCCGCTTGCCGACTTCGATCAATTCCAAGCCTCGATCCGACAACTGCAGAATCTGGCGTACGCACTGGATGCTGAAGAATCCCTGATCTGGAAGGTGCGCCGGATCTTTTCAGCCGATGGCAGACCCCCGACGCTTTCAGAGGCCGCCCGACGCCTGCGGTTATCGGACCGAACGCTGATCCGGCGTCTGGCGGATCTGAAGACGAGCTACAGGGCGCTCGCCGACGCCCACCGGCGCGCCCAGGCCGAGCTGCTCCTTTGCGACGAATCCGTTCCGATTTCGGAGGTCAGTCACAGGCTCGGATACAGCGACCTGGCCAACTTCGGACGCTCGTGCCGGCGATGGTTCGGCATCTCTCCCGGTCAGTATCGTCGGGCGGAACGCGCGACAAAGAGCCTGCAATCCGGGCGCTGATGCAACGGCGCCGCTTCTAGATCAGCGAGCTCTTCGAGGCGGTCACCTCGGTGTAGCGGTGCACCCGCACCGACTGGACGAGGCCGAAGCCGATCATCACCGTCAGCATGACCGAGCCGCCGTAGGACAGCAGCGGCATGGGCACGCCCACCACCGGCGCCATGCCCATCACCATGGCGCCATTGATCAGGACGTAGAGGGCGAAGGTCGAGGTCACGCCGGCGGTGGTCAGCCGGCCGAAATGGGAATGGGCGAGGGAGGCGGTGCGCAGGGACATGAAGATCACCGCCAGATAGAGCAGGAGGAGGGTCGCGCAGCCAATGAAGCCGAACTCCTCGGCCAGGGTGGCGAAGATGAAGTCGGTCTGCTTCTCGGGCAGGAAGTTGAGCTGGCTCTGCGAACCCAGGCCATAGCCCTTGCCCAGCAGGCCGCCGGAACCCAGGGCGATCTTGGACTGAAGGATGTGGTAGCCCGTCCCCGAAGGATCGCTTTCGGGGTTCATGAAGGTCAGGATCCTCTGCCTCTGGTAGTCATGCAGGACAAAGAGGATGAAGGGCGGCAGGGCGGCCAGGGACAGGCCCAGGCCCGCGAAGATGATCTTCCAGGACAGGCCCGCCAGGATCACCACGGTCAGGCCGGTCAGGGCCAGCAGCATGGCGGTGCCCAGGTCGGGCTGGTGCGCCACGAGGAGGGTCGGGGCGCCGATCATGGCCGCCGGGATCAGCAGCCACCAGGACATGCGGGCGCGGTCCGCGGACAGGCCGTGATAGAAACGGCCCAGGGCCAGGACGAGCCCCAGCTTCATGATCTCTGACGGCTGGAAGCTGCCCAGGGGGCCGAGGTCCAGCCACCTCTGGGCGCCCAGCCGGACATCGCCGACCAGTTCCACCGCCACCAGCAGGATCAGGCTGACCGCGTAGAGCGGATAGGCGATGGCGGCCCAGACCCTCAGGTCGATGACGGCCAGCGCCACCATCAGGACAAAGGCCACGCCGAAGCGGGTGATGTGGTTGGCCGCCCAGGGCTCCCAGCTGGAGCCGGCGATGGAGAACATCATCAGGGCGCCGGCGACGGCGATCAGGATGAGGGCGAGACAGAAGACGCCGTCGATCTGGGTGAGCTTGTCGATCAGCCGTCCGCGTTCGGCGCGTAGGGTCAGGCCGGCCAGGCTCATGCCGGACCCCCCTGCCCGCCGGCGCCGCTGTCCGCGACCGAAACCGGCGGGGCGGGAGGCCGTTCGATCCGGCTGCGAAGCTCCGGATCCTTCAGGAGGGCGAGGCGCATCAGGTCCCGGGCCCGGGGCGCAGCCGCCTGGGCGCCGAAGCCGCCGTGTTCCACCAGCACCGCTATGGCGTAGCGCGGCGTATCGTGGGGCGCAAAGCCGACGAACCAGGCGTGGTCGCGAAGATGCCAGGGCCCGTTGGTGCCATGGATGCCCCGCCCGCCATTGTAGTTGTAGCCCTGGGCGGTCCCCGTCTTGCCGGCCATCCGGATGTCGCCCAGCCCGATCTGGCCCGTGCGCGCCGCCGTGCCACGGGTGGTCACCGATCCCATGGCCTCGCGGACCAGGGCCAGGTGGGCGGGATCGAAGTCCATGTCCGGGGCGGCCGCGCCGTCCGGCAGGGGAACGCCGCCGATGGCGCGGATCAGGCGGGGCGTGAGCGCCTTGCGGCCATTGGCCATCCGCGCCGCCGAGACGCATTGCTGGAGGGCGTTGACCAGGGTGTAGCCCTGGCCGATCCCCAGGCTGGGGGTCTCGCCGATGTGCCAGCGCGGGTCCCGCGGGAAGTTGCGGCGCTTGTACTCGGTATCGGGCACCAGGCCCTTCTTCTGGCCGGGAATGCCGATGTCGTAGGCCTGTCCGAGGCCGAACCGGCGGGCGACATCGGCGATCTTGTCCGGGCCAAGTCGCAGCGAGATGGTATAGAAATAGGTGTCGCACGAGCTGGCGATCGCGTCGTGCATGTTGGTCGGGCCGTGTACGGCGTCGCAACGCCAGCGACGCCGGCCGAAGTACCAATGGCCCGGGCAGTTGATGGTCATCTCCGGGTCGATGCCGTGCT
>JADCBH010000345.1 GCA_020253595.1 Brevundimonas sp. | reverse complement strand
ATCGCCGTCTCGATGATCATGTTCCTGGACATCGCGCCCGAACACATCGTCATCGCCTCTTTCGTCCTGCTGGTCTTCGGCCTGGCCTTCACCTTCATGGGCGGGCTGAACTCGATCATCTGGAGCGATCTCGTGCAGGTCGTGCTCTATCTGGGGGCCGCCCTGACGGTGTTGGTCTTTCTCTGGATGAAGATCCCCGCGTCTCCGGACCAGATCTTCACCGCCCTGTCCTCCACGCCCGAGGGGGTCGACAAGCTCAGGCTGTTCGACTTTTCGTTCGACCTGTCCAGGTCCTTCAGCGTTCCGGCGATCCTGACGGGTCTGGTCCTGCTCAACATCGGGAACTCGGGGCTGGACCAGGACACGACCCAGCGGCTGCTCGCCTGCGACGACGCGCGCAGCGGGCGCAACGCCCTGATCTGGTCGGTGGTCGCCTCTGTCCCGGTCATCCTCATCTTCCTCATGATCGGATCGCTGTTGTACGTCTTCTATCAGCGTCCCGATCTGATGATGACGGCGACGGGGGCCGTGGCGCCGACCTTTCAGGGCGAGAAGATCACCGTCTTCATGCATTTCATCCTGAGCGAGCTTCCGCCGGGCGTGCGGGGACTGGTGACGGTCGGGGTCATCGCGGCCGCCGCGGTCAACTCGGGCCTGATCTCCATGTCGGCTGTGGCCGTGAACGACTTCTATCGTCCCTGGGCGGAAAAGCGCGGCCGCGGCGATGACCTGCATTTCGTTCGGGCAGGGCGCGCCATGACGGTCCTGCTCGGCCTCTGTCTCTTCGGCATGTCGATCCTCTGCTACTACTGGCAGAGGGCCACCAGCGCGCCCCTGCTGGACTTCGTGCTCGGCGTCATGGCCTTCGCCTACGCCGGGCTGCTGGGAGTCTATTTCACCGCTGTCTTCACGCGGCGCGGGTCCTCGGCGTCGGTGGTCGCGGCCCTGATCGTGGGCTTCCTCGCGGTGACGGCGTTTCAGCCCTATGTGGTCAAGGCGATCGGGCTTCCCGTCTGGATGGGCACGATCGCCTTTCCCTGGCAGCTGACCTTCGGGGCCGTTCTGGCGACCCTGGTCTGTCTTGTGGGGCGTCCCCCCAGGGTCGCCGATGCGGGAGCGGTTCGATGAGCGGCACCGAAACGATCGATCCTCGTTACGTGGACATCGATTCCTGGCCTCTGGAGGTCGCGATCCAGGCGATGCTCGAAGGCCAGCTCAGCGCGATCGCCGCGCTGAAGGATCAGGTCCCGGCCATCGCGCGCGCCAGCGATGCCGCTGCCCTGCGGCTGCGGGACGGCGGGCGGCTGGTCTATGTCGGCGCCGGAACGTCGGGACGGATCGCCGTCCAGGACGGTGTGGAACTGACCCCCACCTTCGGCTGGCCCCAGGACCGGCTGGTGTTCGCCCTGGCCGGCGGGCTGGAGTCCCTCGTGGTCAGCGCCGAAGGCGCCGAAGATGATCGCGAGGATGCGGTTCGCCAGCTCCAGGCCCGGTCGGTGGGGGCCGCGGATGTCGTGATCGGGGTCGCCGCCAGTGGTCGCACGCCCTTCACCCTGAGCGCCCAGGCCTGGGCCCGGGACCAGGGGGCCTTGACCATCGGCCTGGCGAACAACGCGCAGACGCCCCTTGTCGACGGCGCGGACTTCCCGATCGTCGCCCGGACCGGCAGCGAGTTGATCGCGGGCTCGACCCGGATGAAGGCGGGAACCTCGCAGAAGGCCGCGTTGAACATGCTCTCGACGGCGATCATGCTCCGGCTCGGTCGCGTCTATCGCGGGCTGATGGTGGATATGGTGATTTCCAACGACAAGCTTCTGCGGCGGGCCGAGGGCATGGTCGACCGGCTGTCAGGCTGCGGGCCGGCGGCGGCGGCCATGGCGCTGGCGGCTGCAGGGAACGATATCAAGACCGCCGTGCTTGTGGCCCGGGGGGTCGAGGTGACCCTGGCCGGCGAACTTCTGGCCCGACACGACGGCGCCCTTCGCCCGGCCCTGGCCGAGGCGGAGGCGAACCCCGCATGACCGCCGCGCCCGACGGTCTCCGGCTCGAGGGCAAGGCGCCGATCTATCTGCGTCTGGCCCAGACGCTGCGACAGAGGATCATGACGGGCGAACTCGACGCCGGGGACGCCCTGCCTTCGGAACGCGACCTCTGCCAGATCCTCGACGCGTCGCGCGTCACCGTGCGGCGCGCCATCGAAACCCTGATCGAGGAGGGACTGCTGATCCGACGCCAGGGCTCCGGGACCTATGTGGCGCCCCGCATCGAGGCCCCGGGCTCCTACCTCAGCAGTTTCAGCGAGGACGCCTCGGCGCGGGGCGAGATGACCGGCGCCATCTGGCTGATGAAGACCTATGCCGTCGCCTCCGCCGAGGAGGCGCGCGTCCTCGAACTGGACGCCACCGCCTGTGTGCTCAGGCTCGGTCGTGTGCGTCTGGCCAGCGGCGAACCCCTCGCGATCGAGCACGCGATCGTCCCCGCGGAGTTCCTTCCGGACCTGGAGGGCCTGGGCGACAGCCTGTACGCCGCGCTTGAGGCCCGAGGTCTTCGGCCGGTCTCGGGCACCCAGAAGGTGAGGGCATCGCTGGCCACGCCGACCGAAGCCGGACTTCTTTCGATCGCCGAGAAAAGCGAACTGCTGCGCATCGAACGCATCACCCGCCTGGCCGATGGCCGTCCCGTGGAGTTCACCCGCTCCGCCTATCGCGGCGACCGCTATGATTTCGTCAGCGAGTTGAGAGGCGCCTATTCGCTTGTCTGAAGCCACCTCCAGGCCGACCGGTCGCGACCTGGGGCTGGACGCCTTCCGGGGGCTGACCGTCCTGCTCATGGTCATCGTCAATCTTCAGGGTGACGCGGGCTCGGCCTTTCCCGTGCTGGCCCACGCTGCCTGGAACGGTCTGACCCTGGCGGACCTGGTCTTTCCCTGGTTCATCCTGGCCGTCGGGCTTTCGACGCCTCTGGCTGTGCGGGCGATGAGGTCGCCCTCCTTCGGTCCTGTGGCGCGCAGGGTCGCGGTCCTGTTCGCCATCGGGGTCGCCCTGGGGTGGCTGATCCGTCCGACCCTCGATCCGAACGAGATCCGCTGGGTCGGGGTGCTCCAGCGCATCGCCCTGGTCTATCTCGTCTGCGTGCTCGTCGCCCGGTTCAGCGGAGGCCCCTGGATCCCCGCCGGGTTCGCCGTCGCCTGCCTCGCCGTCCATGGCCTCGCGATCCTCCTGGTCACCGCGCCGGGAGAGACCGCGCCCAGCCTGGCCATGGGTCAGGGGTTCAGTGGGTGGCTCGATCAGACCCTGGTGCCTGGACGGCTTCACCGCGAGCGCTGGGATCCGGAAGGGGCGTGGTCGACCCTGTCGGCGATCGGGACCGGACTGGGGGGTGTCGCCCTGGCCCGACTGAAGGCCGGGCGGGGGTACGCCGTCCCAGGCTCGGTCGCGCTGGGCCTGATCGCCGCCGGTCTGGCCCTGACGCCCCTTGTGCCGTTGAACAAGGCGCTCTGGACGGCGAGCTATGCCCTCGTGGCCTCGGGGACCGGACTGGCCCTTCTGCTGTCGCTGGGCGCGGCGACGGCCGCGGGGCGGGCCCGCCCGGTTCTGGGTCTCATGGTCTTTGCCGGTCAGACGGCCCTGACCGTCTATGTCGTGCACATGGTTCTGATCGCACTCCTCGTGCGTGCGCCCTTCGGCGAGACCCTCTGGTCCTCGGGGTTTCGGGCGATCCAGAGCCTGGATATCCCGGACCCGATCGCCTCCCTGATCTTCGCCCTTCTCGCGACGGCCGTCACTCTCGTGCCGATCCCCTGGCTGCGTCGACGTGGCTGGCTGATCCGCGCCTAACCCCGCCGTCGCCGAGGCTCCGGCGCAGGGCGACCGATTGATCGTCGGGCGCGACCGGCGACCCTTGCCACCTGCTTGCAAATTGGTATTAAATAGGTATTTCAAGACGGAGAGGCGGCATGGAGCCCTCGGCCACCAGGATGTTCGAGGAGGCGGCCCAGGCGGCCGAGGTCGTCGCGCGTCAGGGTGACGACGACAGCCTCTATGCCGCGCTCGCACAGCGCCTCGCGATGCTGGATGCGCCCGTCGCCTTCACCTGCGCGCGGGGCAGTTCAGACCACGCCGCGACCTACGCCAAGCATCTGTTCGAAACCCTACTCGACCTCCCCGTCGTCTCTCAGCCGCCGTCGGTCGTCTCCATCTATGGCCGTCGCCTGGACCGGGCCCGAGGCGCGCTCTTCCTGGTGATCTCGCAGTCCGGGCGCAGTCCGGACCTGCTGCTGTCGGCCCGGGCCGCCCGCGGCGCGGGGGCTCTGGTCGTGGCCCTGGTCAATGACGAGCGATCGCCCCTCGCCGACATCGCGGAGGTCGTGCTGCCGCTGCGCGCCGGGCCCGAGGTCAGCGTCGCCGCCACCAAGAGCTATCTGGCCAGTCTCTCGGCCATCGCCCGCCTGACTGCTATCCGGGCAGGGGACGCCTCGCTCCAGGCGGCTCTGGAGGCCCTGCCCGCCGCCCTGTCGTCCGCCTGGCACCTCGACTGGAGCCCGGTCGCCCGGTCCTTTGCCTCGGCCCGCGGAGCCTTCGTTCTGGGGCGCGGTGCGACGCTCGGTGTCGCCCAGGAAGCGGCGCTGAAGTTCAAGGAGACCTGCGGCCTTCACGCCGAGGCCTTCAGCATCGCCGAGGTCGCTCACGGTCCGATGGAACTGGTCGAGGCGGGGTTTCCGGTCCTGGTGCTTCCTCCGGGCGACGCAGGGGATGACGGTCTGGACGATCTCATGGCGCGGTTCGTCGATCGCGGCGCCCGGGTCTCGGTGGCCGGACGGGCGATCCCGGGCTGCCTTGAAGCGCCGATCGTGCCGGATCTCCACCCCGTCCTCGCTCCGATCGCTCTGGCACAATCCTTCTACCGCATGGTCAATGCGGTCGCCGTTGAACGCGGTCGCGACCCGGACCGACCGGCCATGCTCGCCAAGGTGACGCGCACGCGATGACCGCCCAGGCAATGACAGGCGCGCGCGTTTTGACGCCGCAAGGATGGTTGGACAACCACGCCGTCGTGGTGGACCGGGCGAGGATCCTGGAGGTGACGGCCGTGGCCCGCCTGTCGCCGGGTCTGTCGCGTCTTCATCTCGACGGGGGCTTTCTGGTCCCCGGGTTCATCGACGTCCAGGTCAATGGCGGCGGTGGCGTCCTGCTGAACGACCAACCGACGCTCGAGGGTGTCAGGGCGATCGCGGCGGCGCATCGGCGTTTCGGCACCACCGCCCTCCTGCCCACCCTGATCAGCGACGACCTCGAGGTGGTCGCCCGGGCGATCGCGGCCGTGCAGGCGGCCATGGCGGAGGGTGTTCCGGGCGTCGTCGGCCTTCACCTCGAAGGGCCGTTCCTGAACCGGGGCAAGCCGGGGATCCACGACGCCGCCAAGTTCCGCGCGCTGGACCCCGCCGCCGTCGACCTTCTCTCGTCCCTGACCGGCGGGGTGACGCTGGTGACCCTGGCCCCCGAGCTGGTCGAACCGTCGATCCTTCAGGCCCTGACCGGGCGGGGCGTGGTCGTGTCCGCAGGACACACACTGGCCACCTATGACCAGATGCGCTCGGCCGTGGACGCGGGGCTCACAGGTGTGACCCATCTGTTCAACGCCATGCCATCGTTCGAAAGCCGGCAGCCGGGGGTGGTGGGCGCCGCGCTCGATCTCGGCCTGACCTGCGGGCTGATCGTGGATGGCCACCATGTCCATCCCGCCGCTCTCCGGATCGCCCTCTCGGCTGCAGGGCCGGACCACCTTATGCTGGTGACCGACGCGATGCCGACCGTGGGCTCGGCCGACAAACACTTCACCCTGGGCGGCCGTCGGATCGTCGCGGAGGACGGGACCTGCCGCGCCGAGGACGGCACCATGGCGGGGTCGGACCTGGACATGGCCCTGGCCGTCCGTAACGCCGTCCGCCTGATGGGCGTCGATCTCGCCACGGCCTCGGCCATGGCCAGCAAGACGCCGGCCCGGTTCCTGGGACTGGGCGATCGGATCGGCGCGATCGAACCCGGCAGGCGGGCGGACCTGGTCCATCTGGACACCGCCCTGGAGGTTGCGGGGGTCTGGATCGGCGGCGCGCCGGCGTGATCCCCGAGCTTGGGATCATAGAGGGCTATTTCGGGCGAATGTGGTCCTGGCCCGACCGGGCCTTCGTCCTTCGGACGCTTGCCGCGGCGGGCTACGGCTTTTTCCACTACGCGCCCAAGGGCGAGGCCCGGCTGAGACGGGGCTGGCGCGACCCGTTCGACGACGCGGCGTTGCGTGAGCTGGCTGGGTTCGCTCGTCTGTGTCGGGATCTCGGGGTGCGTTTCGGCATCGGCCTGACCCCCTATGAGGCGCACCTGGACTTCGGCCCTGCGGCGCGGCGTGACCTGAAAGCCAAGTTGAGCCAGTTCCGCGCCCTGGGCCTGGACGACCTCGTCATCCTCTTCGACGACATGCGGGGCGATGTGCCGGACCTCGCCCGCCGACAGGCAGACATCGTCTCGACCTGCCTGGCCGAGGCGGTGTCGGAACGGTCCTTCGTGGTCCCCACCTACTATTCGGACGATCCGATCCTGGACCGGGTGTTCGGCGCGCGGCCGCGCCACTATCTGCGCGACCTCGGACGGGGCCTTCCCCCGGACGTCGCGGCCTACTGGACCGGCGAATCAGTCTGTTCCAGCGCCTACAGCCTCGCCCATCTGGACCGCGTCTCCGGGGAGCTCGGTCGGCCGGTCGCCCTTTGGGACAACTATCCTGTCAACGACGGCCCCCGCATGTCGGCCTATTTGCATCTCCGGGGTTTTCCGGCAACGCACGCCGGTCTGGCGGGACACGTCCGCCACCACGCGATCAATCCGATGCTTCAGCCGCGGCTCGGTCTGATCCCGGCCCTGACCCTCCCGATCGTCTACAAGGCGGGCCGAGGCCATGACGAGGGCGACGCGCTTCGCGACGCGGCGGTCCAGGTCCTCGGCGAAGGTCTCGCCGGGAGGCTTCTCTCGGATCTGTCGATCCTGCAGGACGCGGGTCGGGGGGGCGCTGGCCCCGAGCTGTCCCGGCTGATCGACCGCTATGGCGACATCGATCACCCTGCCGCGGTGGAGATCGTCGACTGGGCTCGCGGCGGCTACGCCATGGGCGACGAGCTCGTCCGGACCCAGTGATCACCCGGGCAGCGGGCGTCCCGCCAGAAGAAGCGCGCCGTCGAGCGCATCCCCCAGCGGGCTGACGAGTCGATCGACGATCCGGGCGCGAAGCCAGGGGGTCATGGGTTCGGCCAGTCCGCCCATCAGCACGCAGCGGTTAGCGCCGCGGGCGAAGATGGTCTCGATGAAGCGTTCGACGTGAAGCGCCGCGTCCCGGACGATCGACAGGGCGATCTCGTCGCCCGTCTCCGCATGGGCCAGGACCAGCGGCGCGAAGCCGGCATAGTCCGCGGGCGTGGCCCCATCCATCCAGGCGATGACGCTCGGGATGGCATGGTCGAAGCGCTGGGTCAGCGCCTGGCTGAGCGGCGTCGGGCGCGTGCGTCCGTCCAGCGCGCGCAGCGCGTGCCGGATCGCGCTGAGACCGAGGGCCGCCCCGCTGCCCTCGTCGGAGATGGGGAAGCCGTAGCCGCCGATCGATGTGCTGTCTTCGCCGCGCTTGATCAGCCCCACACTCCCGGTCCCCAGGATCAGGATGGCGCCGTCCCCGCCGGCGTGGGCGCCGAGATTGGCGATCATCGCGTCGCTGCTGAGCGCCAGACTGCGGAACGGGAAGGCGAGGGCCTGGATCTTCGCCTTCATGCCCATTCTATTGATGCCGGCGATCCCCATGCCGACCCGCACTTCCGGCAGGTCGGCCTCGCCCAGGCCGGCGGCCTCGGTGGCCTGTCGGCAGACCTCGATCAGGGTCGCATACAGGGCGTCCAGTCCGATCCGGGTGTTCCCCGGCCCGGCCGCGCCGGTGCCCAGGACCTTACCCGTCTCGTCGGTCAGTCTGGCCTTGCAACTCGTCCCGCCCGCATCGACCCCGAGATACATCGCCATCATCGTCTCCGTCCGACCCGGTCCGCTTGGTCCGGGCCGCTATTGACTGGTATTAAGGTGGTATTAGATATGCCCATATGCCCCTTATTCGCCGTCAACCGCAACACCCGTCCTTCCGCATCCTGAGCCGTTCCCAAGCACCAGGCGTGGCGTTTCCTGACGGTAGCTCCTGGCGGAGGAGGAAGCCTTGAACGCGGGCATCGCCGCCCTGCACGCCGTCGCCTCCAAGGAGGCCCGGATCATCGTCGGCCTGATGTCTGGCACCTCTCTCGACGGCCTGGACGTGGCCCTCTGCCGAGTGGCGGGGTCAGGGACCGACACAGAGGTCTCCCTCCTGGAGTTCAAGACGATCCCCTACGACGATGCGGTGAAGTCGCAGATCCGCCAGGTGTTCGCCCGCACGACGGTCGATCTCATGCATCTGACTCTGCTCAACCGCTGGATCGGTCGTCTTCACGCCACCATGATCAAGGGCTGCCTGGCGCAATGGGAGGTATCGCCCGACGAGGTGGATGCGGTCGCCTCGCACGGTCAGACCGTCATGCATGCGCCGGAGTTCTTTCACGGCCAGCCGATGTTCGGGAACGCCACGCTTCAGATCGGGGACGGCGACCATCTCGCCGTCGAAACCGGCATCATCACCCTGTCCGACTTTCGGCAGAAACATATCGCCGCCGGCGGTCAGGGGGCCCCCTTGGCCGTCTATGGGGACTATCTGATCTTCGCCGACCCGGTCGAGAACCGCATCCTCCTGAACATGGGGGGGATCGCCAACTTTACCTATCTGCCGGCGGCGGCCGGCGCAGACGCCGTCTTCGTCACCGACACCGGGCCCGGCAACACCCTGCTCGACGCCTATGTGCGCGCGACCTATCCTGGGCTGGGCTTTGACCGCGACGCCGGCATTGCCCTACGCGGCACGGCTGACGCGGCGCTGCTTTCAGCCTTGAAGACGAGCCCCTTCTTCAGAGAGCCCCTCCCGCGGACCATCGGGCCCGAGCTCTTCAACCTGGACTTCATCCGGACCTGCCAGACCGAGACCGGCACTCAGGGGCTGGCCGCTCCCGACGTGCTCGCCACCCTGACCCGTTTCAGCGCCGAGACGATCGCGGACACGCTTCTGGAGTGTCTGGCGGCGCGGGGGGCCAAGGCGCAGGACTTCCGCGTCTATGCGTCCGGCGGCGGCTGTCACAATCCTCTGCTGATGCGGCTCATCGGTGAACGATTGCCTTGCCCCATCGGGCTGACAGACGAACTCGGCGTCCCCGGCGACGCCAAGGAGGCGGTGCTCTTCGCGGTCCTTGCCAACGAGACCCTTGCGGGGGCGGGCTGCGCGTTCGGAGATCGACAGGGGGTTCCGTCGATCTCCCTGGGCAAGATTTCGCTGCCGGCCTAGATCTCCGTGGGCACCCCGGTGATCGCGAACATGGAAGATGCGAGTTCGACCCCGCAGCCGGACGTTCTCGCCGCCCTTCGCGGGATCGTGGGGCACCGGCATGTCCTGACCACCGCTGGCGCGACCCGGCGCTTTCGGCGCGGCTACCGGTTCGGCGAGGGCGCTGCGGAGGCGGTCGTGCGGCCCGGGACGCTCCTTGAACTCTGGCAGGTGTTCGAGACCTGCATCCGCGCCGGCCGCATCGTCATTGTTCAGGCGGCCAATACCGGTCTGACGGGCGGTTCAACCCCAAACGGGGACGATTACGACAGGCCGGTCGTGGTCATCAACACGCTCAGGATCGACGCTATTCATCCGATCGGCGAAGGCCATCAGGTCGTCTGCCTGGCAGGGGCCACCCTTGACCGGCTGGAGCGTACCCTGGCGAGGTTCGGCCGCGAGCCACATTCGGTGATCGGCTCGTCCTGCATCGGGGCCTCCGTCGTGGGGGGCGTCTGCAACAACTCGGGCGGCTCTCTGGTCCAGCGCGGGCCGGCCTACACTGAGTATGCGCTCTTCGGCCGGGTGGATGCCGACGGCGTCCCGCGGCTGGTCAACCACCTCGGCATCGAGCTGGGCGACGATCCGCGAGAGATCCTGCGCCGGGTCCAGGTTGGCGATTTCCGCCCACAGGACATCGAGGAGACGCCGCGGGGAGCCTCCGACGCGGACTATGCCGAACGCGTCCGCGATGTCGACGCGGACACCCCCGCCCGCCACAATGCCGATCCCGACCGGCTGTTCGAGGCGTCGGGCAGCGCCGGCAAGGTGCTGGCCCTTGCGGTTCGGCTTGACACCTTCGCGCGGGCGGATGCGAGCGCGGTCTTCTACATCGGCACGAACGAGCCTGCAGACCTCACCCGGCTTCGACGGGAGATGCTGTCCAACCTTGAGACCCTTCCGGTCGCCGCCGAGTACATGCACCGCGACTGCTATGACCTCGCGCGGCGCTACGGCAAGGACACCTTCCTCGCGATCCAGGCCCTCGGCACACGCCGTATCGGCGCCCTGTTCGCGCTCAAGTCCCGCTTCGACGCCTTCATCGAGGCGATCGGTATCCTGCCGCGGTTCCTGGGAGACCGACTTCTCCAGAGGGCGAACACGCTCTTCCCCGAGCATCTGCCGCGCCGGATGAATGCGTTTCGCGATCGGTTCGAACATCATCTGATCCTTAAGGCAAGCGGGCCCGGCGTGCGCGAGGCCCGGGACTGGCTGGCCAGCCGCTGGACCGGAGACGGCCGCGCCTTCTTCGAGTGCACACCCGCCGAAGGCACCAAGGCGATGCTGCACCGGTTCGCGGCGGCCGGGGCCGCTGTCCGCTACCGGGCCGTCCACGCCGAGACCGTTGAGGACATCGTCGCCCTGGACATCGCGCTTCGCCGTAATGATCAGGACTGGGTCGAGACACTTCCGACGGATATCGCTGCGTCGACGGTCCATCGGCTCTACTACGGTCATTTCTTCTGCCACGTGTTTCACCAGGACTACATCGTGGCCAGGGGCCACGATCCGGTCGCGCTCGAACACCGGATGCTGGCGCTTCTGGACAGGCGTCGCGCTGCCTATCCCGCCGAGCATAATGTGGGCCATCTGTACAAGGGTGGACCAGCGCAGATCGCGCATTTCAGGAAACTGGATCCTTGCAACTGCATGAACCCCGGGATCGGGGGGGCGTCCAGGCGGGCTGGATGGGTCTGCGAAATCGAGGACAAGAGTCCGATCTAAATGTCGCGTTCCGGGCAGAAAGCCAGATACCGCTGCTGGCGCGAAAAGGACGTCGGTGGAGTTGACTAAAGTTCTAACGCAAGACGGTTCGTGATTGTTGCTCGCAGGTTCCGCAGCTCGTGCAAAGACCTTTGTTTCGCGAGAGGCCCGCGGCCAGAACGATGGGTCCTGGCCGCGGTTGAAGAGCGCAGACTCATTACCGAGCGTTTGTTGATGTCAGTGTAGCCCATGGTTTTCCGGATCGATGCGCCGTCCCTGGAGCCAAGCATCAATATCGTTTCGCCGGTATCGAACTTGTCGCCCGACCTTCAGATATGCCGGGCCTTTACCCTGATATCGCCATTGCTCCATCGTCCGGTGATCGACGCCGATAACCCTCGCGGCGATCTTGGTGCAGAGCGGGGTAGTTTCATGTGTTTGCATTCTAAGTTCCTTCTAGTTCGACGCCGGGGACCATCCCTTGCCCCGGAATCACCGATAGGCATTGATACGGCATCGGACTGCTATTACAGATATCAGACGTAGTCAGTCAAGGGTTGCTATTTATGATATCACTCGATGCTCGGTCCTTACCGCCCATGTCCCCGATCGAGGTCGCCGCGCTGCTAGAACAGCCGGCATCGGTCCGCGGATTCTGGCTTGATGACGAGATGCTCGCGGCGACAGGGCTGACGTCGATTCCGCTCCTCCGGAAAGTCCAGGGCCTTGGGCTCCTTGGCTCGGACTATGTGGCCATGTCAGTGGGCGGTCGGCGGCGGGTGTGGACCTTTACGAATGTCCTACTCGGCAAGCTGCT
>JADCBH010000344.1 GCA_020253595.1 Brevundimonas sp. | reverse complement strand
CGTCGAGCCGCAGCGCCTCGTCGAAGAAAGGCAGGCTCTCGCCCATCCGACCCTGATCAGACAGGACGGTCCCGATGGTGTTCCAGAGCGTCGGGCTCTCCGGCTCGATGGCAATCAACTCGCGCAGGCGGTCAATGGCTTCGTCGTACCGCTTCTGATCCCGCAGCACGCAGGCCAGGTTGTTGGTGCCCTCGACGTGCCCCGGCTCGACCGACAGGAACTTCAGCAGAAGCTTCTCGGCGATATCGAGGTGGCCCAGGCGTTGCGCCAGCCGGGCCAAATCGTGGGCGATGGCTGGATCTTCCGGCAGGATCCGCAAGGCCGCGTCATAGGCGTTCAAGGCCTCCGACAGACGACCGCTCTTTTCTTGGGCGATGGCGAGCACGTGCCAGGCCAGGCCGTTTCTCTCATCCGCCTGAAGCAGGGCCAGGGTGCGCTTCGTCGCGGCCTGATAGTCGCCGACACGGATGGAAGCGACGGCAGCCTTCAGCTGCTCGATCGCCTTCTTCTGCGCCTTGACGCTCGGTCCCCGCGGATTGGCAAGCGCGTGGGACAGCCGTCGGATCGCAGCCGGAGAGGCGGCGTCTCCGGTCGCATCCTGGCGCACTGGCATATGGCCCAATGCCAGCTCGGACAGCAGGGGATCATTGGTGGCTGCGAAGGGCATGGGCGTCTCAAGCGGGCTGGGCGGTTCAGGGCCTGCGTCCACCATGGCGTGTGGTATCATAGCACATGGTTAACCACGGCCGTTTAACGTCCCTCAGTCAACGTCCGGCTACTCAGGAGCCTGACGGGGCGAAAGGGAGGCTCGGCCGATGCCGCTTAAGCTGTCGTTGAAACCCGGCGAGAAGTTCGTTCTGAACGGCGCTGTCGTTCAGAATGGCGACCGGCGCGGCGTGCTGATCCTTCAGAACAAGGCTTCGGTCCTGCGCGAAAAGGACATCATGCAGGTGGATGAGGTCACGACCCCCGCCAAGCGCATCTATTTCCCGGTCATGATGATGTACTTGGACGAGGCGGCTGTGCCCAAGGTCTACGACGAGTTCGTCACCCGTCTGTCGGAGTTCATGAACGCCACACGCAATCCGGCGATCATGGCTGAGTGCGTGTCCTGCTCCAAGCACGTGATGGCGCGCGAGTACTACAAGGCGCTGATGAGCGCCCGGAAGATCGTCGATTACGAGGAAAGCCTGACCTGATGCTTTCGGCCTATTCCCAGGCGGCGACGCGCGCCGAAACCCCGCGCGAGATGGAATACCGCCTCTTCGGCCAGGTGACCCGCGCCCTGATCCATGCCTCGACCGTTGATCCGTCCGACGTGAAGACGCGTATTGATGCGCTCGACTGGAACCGGCGCCTCTGGTCGGTGCTCGCCACCGATTGCGCCGATCCCTCCAACCAGCTGAACAACCCGCTTCGTGCCCAGATCATCTCGATCAGCCTGTTTGTTGGCCGTCATTCCTCCGCCGTCATGCGGGGCGAGGAGGATTTCGAAACCCTGATCGACATCAACAGGTCGATCATGCAGGGTCTGGTGCCCCAGGGCGGTCAGCAGGCGGCCTGATCTCCTGGCTCAGCGGCTAGGCAAGAGCGTCCCGCGCCTGCCAAAATTGCCCAGCGCTTCTGGCGCGGTCTAAAATTTATCAAGTTCTTTCAATCGGATCGTACCGGCCCGTCCCTTGCGTGTGCGCGCGCAGGACCAGAACCGGTTCAGCGGCCAGAAGGCCGTCTCCCCCGACCAGAATGGAAGGACTGTCTCATGGCCAACTCGGTCAACACCAACCTTGGCGCGATGATCGCGCTTCAGAACCTGAACGCCACCAACGTCGAGCTGGCGGCCACCCAGACCCGGATCAACACCGGCAAAAAGGTGTTCAATGCCAAGGACAACGGGGCCATCTGGGCCATCGCCCAGGGTCAACGGGCCGATATCGGCGCCCTGGGGGCGGTCAAATCATCGCTCGACCGCGGCATATCGGCGGTCGACGTCAGCCTGGCGGCCGGTGAGAGCGTCTCTGACCTCTTGCTGCAACTGAAGGAGAAGGCGCTGGCAGCGACGGATCGGTCGCTGTCTACGGCATCGAGGTCGGCCCTGAACGAGGACTTCAAGGCGATCCGTGACCAGATCACAGCTGTGACCAACAACGCCGACTTCAACGGGATCAACCTTCTGAAGACCGGCGCCACGGGCTTCTCGGCGCTGGCCAACGCGGCCGGTACTGCGACCCTGACGGTTCAGGCAGAGATTCTGGCTCTGGGGTCGACCAGCGTCACCGTGACGGCCACCACGACCATCGGAACCGCGACTCTGGCGACGACTGCCCTGGGTCTGGTCAATGCCTCGATCGACAACGTGTCCGGCGCTCTGGCGCGTCTGGGCACCAAGGCGAAGGCTCTGGAGACGCATCGCACCTTCGTCGGGAAACTGACGGACGCGCTGGAATCCGGGGTGGGCAATCTGGTGGACGCCGATCTGGCGAAGGAAAGCGCCAAGCTCCAGTCGCTGCAGACGAAGCAGCAGCTGGGTGTCCAGGCGCTGGGCATCGCCAACCAGTCGCCGCAGATCCTCCTGTCGCTGTTCAGGAACTAGTGAGTATGGGACGCCGGGGGTTCGCCCCCGGCGTCTTTTTCATGTCGGGTCCTGCGTCCTGCGTCACGGCGCGCCTAGCGCTGTGGCGGATACTGCTGCTGCAGCCGCTGCTGCTGACGCTGAAGCTGGATGAACTCCTGTTCGCGCCGGCTCTGATCGTCCAGGGTGCTGCTGGAGCCGCTGCTCGAGTAGGACGAACCGGATGACGTTTGACCGCTGTTCGAGTTCGCGAGGCCCCAGGCAAGCAGGCCCACAAGGCCGCCGAGCACGGCCTGCCCTGCCGACGGCGAGCCGCCCCAACCGGAGTAGGAAGGCTGCGGTTGAGGTTGATACTGAGGTTGAGCTTGGCGATCGCAAAAATAAGCAGGAGGTGTAGCCGACCATCCAGCATATGGGGAGCATCTTCCCTCATAACAGTATAGCGCACCGAAGTTGAGGTTGTTTGATCGAACATATCCCGGCGGACATGATGCGAACGCTGCCGTGCTGATCAACGAAAAGATACCAAGAAAAATCATCAGCAATCTGATGTTAAGTTTGATCACTTCCCGCCCCTTCAAAGATGAACTTCACATAACAGCGTTCCTAGATGCGCTGCCTGCGTTTGTCAAAGCTATGGCCAGGTCAAACCCGACCTGACGGTCCGTCGGGAAGGTGCATCTTTCGTTTGTTGCCCCTATCGGACCGTCCATTTGCGCTCGGGGGACTAGGAGCCTAGGCTCATCCTCCCTGTTCAACAGTCGAAAGGAGGTGATCCAGTGATCTCATTGTCCCATACCCGTGCGGTGACCGGTTGCTGGTCCTCTGGCGAGGTCCGGGTCTGATGCCTTCTTTGTGCGCTACCGCCCTTAGGGCTACTTGAGCGCGCAGTCAGACTGCCTACCGGTCGGCCGTTCGCGGTCAGACAATGAGGGCCGTCGGAGCGATCCGGCGGCCCTTTTTGCTGGCCCCGACACTCAGCTCGCGGCGTCTCGCTGCTTGAGCCGGATTGTTTGGGCTCGTCAGCCGCCGAACAGGCCAGCGGCCCACGACCAGGCCCCCGACCACAGGCCCGTGCTGGCCAGGAACAGGCGCGAGATCACCTCCCACGCCAGCCACACGAAGACGCAGAATCCGGCGACTCCAATCCACGCCACGCCGATCGCCACCCCGTCCCTCTGCATTAGCCCAAAGCCGAACAGGGCGACGAACAGCGACGGGAACAGATTGCCTCCGAAGATCGGCAGCATGACGATCACCGTCAGCAGACAGCAGGTCACACCGATCAGGACCTCGGCGACCTCGCTGGACATGAACCCCAGGCGCGGCCTGGACAGCCGCTCGATCATCGTCAGGGGCTTTCGCACCTTCTCGACGACACCCCGGAAGTTCTCGCGCGGCATGCTGGATTTCAGCGCCCACTTCGGCATCCACAGCTGATCCTGGCGCGTCGCCAGCTGAAGGCAGATCAGCAGCAGTGGGGCCCCCAGAACTGTTGTCGAGCCGGGGATCGGAGACGCGATCGCGTTCACAAGGCCAAAGAACACCATCAGGGCTCCGAAACCCCGCTCGCCGAAGGCGTTCACCAGCTCGCCGAGATAGAGTTTTTCGTCGTCCTTGGCCCCGATATCCTCGAGCACCTCGCAGAACCGGCGCCGGTCGCTCTGATAGTCATAGTCGGGCATCGGCGACGGGTCCGGGAGGGCTAGGGCCGTGATCTAGGGGCCAGCCTGCTCCATCGCCACTTAACATTCCGCAAGTCGTGAGGATCCTGACGAAATCGGGCGACGAGCCCGATCGCCCGCGCCGGCTTGTCCCGTGTCTCGCTCATCCCCCCAGCAGCTCCCGCCCGATCAGGAACCGCCGGATCTCATTGGTGCCGGCGCCGATGTCATAAAGCTTGGCGTCGCGCACCAGGCGTTCGACCGGCCATTCCTTGGTGTAGCCCGCGCCACCGAGGGCCTGAACCGCCTCCAGCGTCACTTTCACCGCGTTCTCGGACGCCAGCAGGATGGCCCCGGCTGCATCGTAGCGGGTGGTCAGGCCCTGATCGCACGCCTTGGCGACGGCATAGACGTAGGCGCGGGCCGAGTTCAGAGCGACATACATGTCGGCGACCTTGCCTTGCATCAGCTGGAAGCTGCCGATGGCCTTTCCGAACTGCTTGCGGTCGCGGACGTAGGGCAGGACGACGTCAAGCGCGGCCTGCATGATGCCCAGCGGACCAGCCGCCAGGACCGCCCGCTCATAGTCCAGGCCCGACATCAGGACCGCTGCGCCCCGGCCGACGCCCCCCATGACGTTTTCTTCCGGGACTTCGCAGTCCTCGAACACCAGTTCGGCGGTGTCCGATCCGCGCATGCCCATCTTGTCCAGCTTCTTGGAGACGCTGAACCCCTTCATGCCCTTCTCGATCAGGAAGGCGGTGACGCCGCCATTGCCCTCGCCGGTGCGCGCATAGACGACCAGGGTATCGGCGTGGGGCGCGTTCGTGATCCAGAACTTGGTGCCGTTCAGGACGTAGCGGTCGCCCGTCTTCTCGGCCTTGGTCTTCATCGACATGACGTCTGAGCCCGACCCGGCCTCCGACATCGCCAGCGACCCGACGTGCTCGCCGGATATCAGCCCGGGCAGGTAGCGCCGGCGCTGCTCATCGGTGCCCCAGCGGCGGATCTGGTTGACGCACAGGTTGGAGTGGGCCCCGTAACTCAGGCCGATGGAGGCCGAGGCTCGCGACACCTCTTCCATCGCCACACAGTGTTCCAGATAGCCCAGCCCCAGGCCGCCCCATTCTTCCTCGACCGTGATACCGTGCAGGCCCAGCTCGCCCATCTCGGGCCACAGGTCCCGACGGAAGGTGTTGGTCTCGTCGATCTCGGCCGCGTGCGGAGCCAGCCGGTCGGCGGCCCAACGGGCGGTGGTGTCGCGGATGGCGTCGGCGGTTTCACCGAGACCGAATTCCATGGATTGTGGGGCGTTGGGGATGCTCATGTCCCGCGCCCTAGCATGATCCGCGAGGGGGAGGGGAGAGGCCTAGCGGTCGCTGCCCGCCAATCCGAACTTGCGGTACAGATTGAACGAGGACACGCCAACGCAGGCGACACCGATCGCCGCCAGCACCCAGCCGATGATGCTCGTTTCATCGCCGCCGCCCTGTTCGGATGCCAGGCGGAAGGCGGCCATGGAGGCACCGAACGCGGTCAGACCGACCGCGCCCATGACGATGAAGGCCCCTGTCTCGCTCCAGTCGATCCGCTCGGGCGACTCGGGCTCGAAATCCGGACGACCCAGCGGCTGTCCCCCCTGGGTCAGGCTCAGGTCCTCGCCGAACAGGCTCTCGCCGGCCGGGGCGGAATCGACCTCGGCGCGCTCTTCGGCGGTCCACGCCGGCCGGACCACCAGCGGGGCTGGGGCGTCCTCGGGTGACGTCAGGACCAGGCTCTCGGCGGTTTCTGTTGCCTCGGCTGGCTCCGTCGTTTCCGCAGGGGCCAGGAAGGGCAGGGGGGCGATGATCGGCGCGCCATAGGGTGAGTAGCGCTGGGCATTGAGCGCCATCGTCGAAACCGACCCCTCGCCGATCGCGCCGAGGGTCAGGGGTTCTGAGGGCTCCGCCGGGGCGACCTCCAGAACCGGCTCAGCGACCGTCGACGCTTCGGGCTCGGACGGCAAGATGCCGGGCTCGTGCGTCGCGTCAGGCTCGACCGTGTTGGCTGGCGCATGAAGATCTTCGTGAGGTTCGGCTTCGGCTCCGGTCGAAGTGGCCTCGGCTTCTCCTGTGGCCTCGACTGCGACGGGTGCTTCTGCCTCTCCTGCATCCTCGACTTCGGCAGGGGCCTCGGCGTCCACGGGCATGTCGGCTTCGGCAGGCGCAGAGGCCGCGACCGGTACGACAGCCTCCTCGGGCACTTCCGCGCGCTCGGGCGCAGAGGGAACCGGGATCGAGGGCGCCTCGAACGTCGGCACGATCGGCGCGGCGGCAGGACCGACTGGTGTTCCCTCCATTTCCCCCAGCAAGGCCGCGACGGCGGCGACCAGCGGCTCGACGGGGGCCGGCTCAGCTTGCGCCACGCGGTCCTCGGGGTTTCGCTCGGCCAACGAGGTATCGGCTGCTTCGGCCGAAGGATCTGCCTCATGGGCCAGTGCTATCGGCGCGGCTTCGTCAGCAGGAGACTCGGCGGCCTCGACCGGAACCTCATGGGGAACCGCAACCGGCTGTTCGACGACCGGCGCGGCCAGCAGCTCGGCCAGCGCGACGGGCCGACTCGGGTCTGCCGTGAACAGCGCGCGTTCGGCGGTGCGACGGCGCGCGCCGGCTGACGGGCTGCGCGTCTCCGGCCAACCCAGTATGGCTTCAGCGGCGGCACCAGCATCACCGGACGACAGGCTCGTAAGGACGTCGGACGCTTCGAACGCCTCCAGACCGACCGAAAAGGCGAAGCTGAGCAGGGCATCGAACTGGTGCTGGTTCAGGCCGCCGGCCGCCGCGTCGTTCAGGCGCTTCTCGATGGGCAGCAGGTCATAGCGCAGCAGCAGCTCGGCATCGGCTTCTGACACGGTCGCGCCTTCGCGCGCCGACAGGGTGTGCCCATAGCCGATAATCCAGCCGCCCTCGGGTCGCGCAACAGAGCGGGGCCGAAAGCCCTCGAAACTCTTGATGAGGACGATCCCCTCGCGGGAGACCTTCTTCATGGGTTGGACTGCGTCGGACACCGGACAATTGACCCAAAACGAGACAGGACGGCTTGGCCTCGGGCACGACGGCGCAAGGACCGGGCCGACTTACAACAGGATCACGCCCGCCAGACCCAGGAACGACAGAAATCCGATCGTATCGGTGATCCAGCTCACGAACACGGGGGACGAAACTGCAGGATCCCGCTCCAGGCGGTCGAGCGCCAGAGGCACAAGCGTTCCGGCCAGGGCTGCCGCGAACAGGTTGATGATGACCGCCAGTCCAATGGTCAGAGACAGCAGCGGCTCGCCGAACCATATCCAGGCGATCCCGGCCAGCAGGGCTCCGACGGCTGTTCCGTTGAACAGGCCGACCATGATCTCGCGGCCGAGGATTCGCGGAGTGTTGGCCGAAGTCAGCTCGCGGGCCGCCAGCGACCGCACCGCGACCGTCAGGGCCTGCGTCCCCGCATTGCCGCCGATGGACGCGACAATCGGCATCAGGATCGCCAGGTAGACGAGGGCCTCCAGTTCGTCGGCGAACTGGCCGATGACAAGCGATGCGAACACCGCCGTCCCGAGGTTGACCAGCAGCCAGGGAATCCGCGAGCGGACCACACCGAACACGCCCGCGCCCCGGCTTTCATCCGAGACACCGGCCAGACGCAGGATGTCCTCGCGGTTCTCTTCCTGGATGATGTTGACGATGTCGTCGACGGTGATCTGGCCGACAAGCCGCCCTCCCGCGTCCACGACCGGCGCCGAGATCAGGTGGTACTTCTCGAAAATGTAGGCGACCTCTTCCTGATCCGTGTCGGCGGCGATCTCGTTCACCGGCTCCATCAGGTCCGAGAGCTTCACCGCGCGCGCGGCCCTCAGAAGTCCGCTGATCGGAATGCCCCCGACGGGCCGGTTCAGCGGATCGACGATATAGATGTCGAAGAACAACTCGGGCAAGTCCTCGCCCTGGGCCCGCACGTGGTCGATGGTGTCGCCGACGGTCCAGAACTGAGGCGCGGCCATTACCTCGCGCTGCATCAGTCGCCCGGCGGTGTCCTCGGCATACTGCAGCGAGCTCTCGATCGCCGCCCGGTCGGTGGCCGGCATGGCGGCCAGCACCTTCTCGCGCTGGTCGTCCTCAAGGTCCTCGACCACGGCGGCGGCGTCATCGGAATCGAGTTCCTGAAGGGCCTCGGCCAGTGCACCGGCCGGTACCCGCTCCAGCACTTCCTCGCGGATGCCGTCATCCAGCTCCGGCAGGGTTTCGGCCAGCAGCTCCGGCGGCAGCCACAGGACGACCACGCCCCGGTGTTCGGCCGTCAGGAAGCCCATCAGGTCGGCGACGTCGGCGGGGTGGAGGTCTTCCAGCAGGCTGCGCAGTCGCAAGCCATCCCCGTCGTCGGCCGCGTCGACGACTTTTTCGACGAAGGCAGCGGTCAGGACATAGTCCTCGTCCAGCGCCTCATGGTCTTCGATGACAAGGGGATCGAGAGTGGCGGTCTGTTCGCTCACGCGGCTGCCTTCCTCTCTCGACATCGTCCGTGCTGCGAGGCCTGGTAGATGCCTCGTCTGCGACGTCCTGCGAAGCCCGTCAGGGCGAAGCAGGATGGTGCGGTCGAGAAGACTCGAACTTCCACGGGTTGCCCCACAGCGACCTCAACGCTGCGCGTCTACCAATTCCGCCACGACCGCTCGCATCGGAGGCGCGCTGATAGCGGAGGCAGAACCGGAAGGGAAGAGGGCTATTCCGTCGAAGTCGATGATCCGCTTGCCACCTCGGATCGAGCGAGCTATGTCCCCGCCTCCCCGAGAGATGGATGCGTAGCTCAGCGGGAGAGCACCTCGTTCACACCGAGGGGGTCACAGGTTCAATCCCTGTCGCATCCACCATTTCTTTCCAGCCCATACCGGTGTTCGGCGTGCCCACGATGAGCGGTCGGGACCTCGTATCTCCGTGGTCTCTGACGGCGGACAGCCGGGCGCGAGCAGAAGTTTTTGTGCGCCGAGGGGGTAACGTTAAGGGTCCGGAAGCTCCCCATGGTTGAAGGCAGGGGCTCTCGTTCGCGTTTTGTGGGTCGGCATGTCTGATCGTGCCATTCGAAGTCTGGAATTCCTCGAGCGCTCCGCCTCGACCGCGCGCGTGCTGAATCTTTCCCATGTGTCGAAGCTTCATGGCCATACCGATGCCTGGCGCGAGCAACCCGTGTTCCAGACGCCGGGACTGAACCGGGCGCTGTTGATCAAGCACCGCCTGCGGCGCAACGAGACCGACCTGTTCCGGGGCTCGCGGCGGGTCGGCACCAAGATTTTGCTGCCAATCGACAGCCGCGAGCTGAAGGCCGGGGGACGCTACTTCTTCTTCAACCAGATCAACCATCTGGCGATCTTGAAGGAGGTCTTTGGCATAACGCCCGATCACCCCGACTACAGAACGCTCAAGCTCATCGACGAACTGCCCTCGCTGGATCCCTTTCTGTTGCGAGAACAGCTTCAGCGCGGCGGGATCACGCCGGCGGCCTGTTATTTCGCGATCAGCGAGGGCGACATGCAGAAGATGCTGCGGTTCGTGGAAGGCGAGATCACCCCCCTGGTTCAGCTCAGCCTGGGCGGAGCCAAGGCGTCGTCCAACTCCGTCGGCCGGATGGCCGCGAAGATCCTGTCCAACTCGTCGGGCGACCGGATGGACGCTCTTGGCGAGGTCCTGCGCCTCAGTCCCGAGGAATACGACGAGGGAATCTTCTGCTGGAAGGGCTTCCTCTACTTCAAGTGGACGCTGGGCAGCATGTCCGACGACCTCGCCGGCGTCATGACAAAGGTCGCCAGCATCAAGGCGATCGGCCCCATGGACCAGGACGCCAAGGAGTACATCAGCCGGGGCCGCGACGTGGTGGGCAAGCTGATCCGCAAGGCCCGTTCCGACACCCGCGAGACGCTCCAGATCTACGACACCGCCTATGCCGGCCTGACCCAGGACGGTGATCCCCTGATCTTCCGGGAGTTCCTGCTCAAGGCCCCCTCGCTGTTCAACCGACTGGGTGAGCAGCTGGGGGCCATCCAGCATGTGGTCAGCTTCTGGAAGTTCCGGTTCGGCCCCAACTCGCCCGCG
Organism: Brevundimonas sp.; assembly: GCA_020253595.1. Taxonomy (GTDB): domain Bacteria; phylum Pseudomonadota; class Alphaproteobacteria; order Caulobacterales; family Caulobacteraceae; genus Brevundimonas. The sequence continues at coordinate 33 of JADCBH010000344.1, read as the reverse complement.
CCAACCGCGCCAGAGTTGATGGACATCTTCATG
>JADCBH010000343.1 GCA_020253595.1 Brevundimonas sp. | reverse complement strand
TTTCGGTCATGTCTCGATCACCACGCCCAGAGATTACGATCTCGTAGGCCGGGTTGGTGGCGCGACTTAGATCTTGTGCTTTTGGGAGGTGCAGCATTCCACGCTTGCTGAGCGATCGAAGCACATCTGCGCCATCCTTTGATCGAAGACCAATGATAACTTCTTTGTTTCGATGCTCAGATCCACTGAGCGCGGCATAGGCCAAACCCTCGACGATTTTTCGCACCTGCAAGGCGATTGTCTCTGCATCCGCCAGCTCCGGCACGTCTGAGGGCAACGACTTCAGCAGATGCAGCCTCTGACAAATGAGTCCCATGCTGTCCGCGTAGAGTTCCGCTGGCGATCTCGCAGAAGGCATAGCCACCTCCTTACAGCGGAATATTATCGTGCTTCTTCCACGGGTTCGTCTGCTGCTTCCCCTTCAGCGTCCGTAGCGCCTTAATCAGGCGGCGCCGCGTGCCGTGCGGCATGATCACGTCGTCGATGTAGCCCAGGCCCGCCGCGACGAAGGGGTTGGCGAAGCGGTCCTTGTATTCGGCTTCGCGCGCGGCCAGGGCCTCGGGGTCGCCGGCTTCCTTGCGGAAGATGATCTCGACCGCGCCCTTGGCGCCCATGACGGCGATCTCGGCGGAGGGCCAGGCGTAGTTGACGTCGCCGCGCAGGTGTTTGGAGCTCATGACGTCATAGGCGCCGCCGTAGGCCTTGCGCGTGATGACGGTCAGCTTGGGCACCGTGGCCTCGGCATAGGCGAACAGCAGCTTGGCGCCGTGCTTGATCAGGCCGCCGTACTCCTGGCGCGTGCCGGGCATGAAGCCGGGCACGTCGACGAAGGTCACCAGAGGAATGCCGAAGGCGTCGCAGAAGCGCACGAAGCGGGCGGCCTTGCGGCTGGAGTCGATGTCGAGCACGCCCGCCAGCACCTGGGGCTGGTTGGCGACGATGCCGATCGGGGCTCCGTCCAGACGGCCGAAGCCGCAGACGATGTTCCTGGCGAAATCCGCGCCGATCTCGAAGAAGTCGGCCTCGTCGACCGTCTTCAGGATCAGCTCCTTGATGTCATAGGGCTGGTTCGGATTGGCGGGGACGAGGGTGTCGAGGCTGGCCTCGTCGCGCTCGGGGTCGTCGTAGCTGTCGCGCACCGGCGGCTTTTCGCGGTTGGACAGGGGCAGGAAGCCGATCAGGCGGCGGACCTCCATCAGGGCCTCGATGTCGTTCTCGAAGGCCCCGTCGGCGACGCCGGACTTGCCGGCATGGACGCGCGCGCCGCCCAGGTCCTCGTGGCTGACGACCTCGTTGGTGACCGTCTTCACCACGTCCGGGCCGGTCACGTACATGTAGGAGGTGTCCTTCACCATGAAGATGAAGTCGGTGATGGCGGGCGAATAGACGTCGCCGCCCGCGCAGGGGCCCATGATGACGCTGATCTGCGGGATGACGCCGCTGGCCAGGGTGTTCTGGAGGAAGATGTCGGCGTAGCCGGCGAGCGACTCGACCCCCTCCTGGATGCGGGCGCCGCCGGCGTCATACAGGCCGATGATGGGGGCGCCGTTCGTCAGGGCCATGCCCATCAGCTTGACGATCTTCGCCGCGTGGGCGCCCGAAAGAGACCCGCCGAAGACCGTGAAATCCTTGGAGAAGACATAGACCAGACGGCCGCCGATGGTGCCGCGGCCGGTGACCACGCCGTCGCCGGGGACGCGCTGCTTTTCCATGCCGAACTGGTGGGAGCGGTGCTCCACGAACATGTCGGTCTCTTCAAAGCTGCCCTCGTCCAGCAGGACCTCGATGCGTTCGCGGGCGGTCAGCTTGCCCTTGGCGTGCTGGGCGGCGATGCGGGCCTCCCCTCCCCCCAGACGGGCGGCGGCGCGGCGGGCTTCGAGCTGTTCGAGAATGGCTTGCATGGGCGACGGTCTCCTTGGGGCGAGGGTTAAGGAGACGCGCGGCCAGTGGCAAGGCTATGGGGCAAGGCTGGGGGCCGTCAGGCCTCGCGACCGTCGGCGCCTGGGGGCATGGGAGCCGTCATCGCCGCGAGCCGCTGCAGCTCGGCCACATGGGCGGCGAAGGCCTTGCGGCCCGAGGGGGTCAGGGCGATCCAGGTCCGTTGACGGCCGTTCTCGGCCACCTTGGTCAGGGTGACGTGGCCGGCCTCCTCCAGCTGCTTGAGGTGCTTGGACATGACCGAGTCCGAGACCTTGATGGCGTCGCGCAGCATGGCGAACTCGGCGCTGTCGACGCTGGAGAGGATGGCGCAGATCTGCAGCCGGCCGGGGGCGTGGATGACCGGATCGAAGGCGGGCGCGGTCACTTCCCCTCCTCAGCCAGCTCCCTGCGGTAGACGCTCATCCACCAGCGGCCGAAGCTCAGGGTGATGACGAACGTCAGCGCTCCACCAACCAAAGGTGCCCACCAGGGACCGCCGAAGGATCGCGTCCAGATGGAAAGGCCGATGCAGCCAAACAGCAGAGGCCACATCAGGAATATGACCCACCGCGCCTTCTTCGGCACCCAGGCGTTGACCCACCAGCCGAAGCGGTTGCGCCACCAGCTGACCATCCAGAACAGGCCGCCGAGCGAGCCCAGAACCACGAGCGCAGGCGACACCTGGGAGTACCCCAGGGCGACAAACATCGCCGCGATCATGAGGCCAAACAGGATGTCCCAGCCGATCGGATAGTCGGCGTTGCGGCCAAGCTCGGCCTTCGCCTCGCGGATCGAGGCCAGCGCCTCGTCAGGGCTCATGTCTTGCGGCATCCGTGACCTCGCTTTCCAGACTGGAAAGCTAGCGGCGACTTTCCAGTTTGGAAAGTGAAAAAATTTTCTAATGTGGAAAGTCACGACCGCCTATTTGCGCAGCAGATGGTCGCGGGCGGCGTTGAGGCGGGCGGCCAGACCCTCGGTGCCGCCCTGATCGGGATGGGCGCGGGCCATCAGGCGGCGCCAGGCGGCGGTGATGTCCTGGGCCGTCGCCTCGGCGGAGACGCCCAGGATGGCGCGGGCCTCGGCATCGGACAGGCCCTCGGCGCGCGGCGGGACCGTGCGGATGCGCGACGCCACCGTCAGCCACAGGGCGGCGGCGCACAGGCCGGCTCCGGTGATCCAGACGCCGCGCGAGAGGGCCAGCAGGCCCCCGGCCAGAAGGGCAGCGGAAATCAGGGTGGCGGCGACGCGCCACTGGCCCCGCCGGGGACCCTCGGTCTGGCGGCCCAGACGGATCAGCGCCCAGACGACCACGCCCGCCAGGACGAGCGAGATCAGGACCATGGGGTCATCCGGTCAGGCGGCGGCGTCAAGCGCGGGCAGGCTGACGTCCTCCAGCCCCAGGGCCTGCATGAGGTTGCGCATCTCCTGACGGGCCGCGATGTGGGCCAGGGACACGGCGACCGGGCGCACCTCGTTGGACAGGTCCGCCACCGTCAGGCCGAAGGGGAAGAGCTCGCGGTAGATGACCCGGTCGCGCAGGCCGGGCCCGACGCGGAAACCGACGCGCTTGGCGAGTTTCAGCATGCGCTCTTCCAGACGCTTGCGGTTGCGGGCCTCGGCGACGGCGAGGCGGTTTGTGACCACGACCCAGTCGATGGCGGCGTGACGGCCTTCCTTGATGGCGCGGTGCTTCCTCGCCTCCCACACGCTCTCGGAATAGGTCGAGGGCTTGAGAAGCTCCAGCGTGACGGGATCGACCGTGCCCAGCATGTCGAAGTCGACGAAGCTGTCGTTCATCGGCGTCACGATCTGGTCGGCGCAGGCGTGGGCGGCGCGCGACAGGGGGGTGTCGCCGCCGGGGGTGTCGATCAGGATGACCTCGGCACCGGACGCCTTGGCTTCCTCGAAGGCGGCCTCGAAGCGGGCGATCTGCTCGGCCTCGTCGGCCCGGGCCAGGGCCTTGCCGTCGCCCAGATCCGGCTCGGACGGCATGGGCAGGGTGACGCCGTTGGCGGCGGTCCAGGCGGTGCGATGGGCGAAGAAGTGGCTCATCGACCGCTGACGCAGGTCCAGGTCCAGGATGGCGACCCGGCGACCCGCATGCAGCAGGCCGCAAGCGATGTGGATGGCGAGCGTGGACTTGCCCGCCCCGCCCTTTTCGTTGCCGACAACGATGACCTGAGGCTGCGTCATGATCCGTTCCGTTGCGGCCGACTCACTGCCCCGGCCAAGCGTCGACAGACTCGCCAGCGGCGAGGCGATCGTCAACGAAAGGTTAAATGAAACCTGTGGGGCGCTGAGGCTTGCTGCCTGGGCGAGGGACTACCCCCGACGCAGGCAGCCGAGCTGGGCCGCGTCGGCGGCGCGACAGACCGCGTGGGCGGCATCGGCGGGGGCCTCGACCCGGAGCCGGGTCAGGGTGCGGCCGTCCACGGTCACAGCCTCGAACGCGGGGGTCAGGGCCGCGACGGCACCGCCGGCGGCGGCGATGCGGCTCCAGGCGTCGCGAGCGGCAGCCGGGCTGGAGAAGGCCCCGAGCTGAAGGGTTTCGGCCATGGCCGCAGGGCGAAGCTCGTGCGTCGCGCGGGTGACTTCCTGAACCACCGCGCGGGTGACAGCAGGCGCAGCGGCCTCGACCACCGCCGGGGCAGCGCGTTCGACGGCACCGCGCAGGCCGGCGTCGCGGGCGTCCCACAGGGCGTGGGGATCCATGACCTCGACGCGAAGCGCGCCGGGCTGGGCGACCTGCTCGGCCGTGACGAAGGCGGGACGCAAGCCGGCCTCGGCCGCGGTCGCCGGGGCGTCGCCGTCGAGCGGGATCTCCGCGATCGAACGGGCCAGGTTCTCGAACCGGTTGGGATCGCTCTCGACGAAGCCGCACGAGCCTGTCGAGAGGCCAAGAAGGCCGATCAGCACTGGACGGAGCATTCTGCTGGGCGTCATAAGGCCACCCTTAGCCGAGGACCTCTCAAGGCCCGACGAATGAACACGCTTAAGTCGCAGGGTTAATCCGGTAAGCATGAACGATCACCCTGCCCTGCCGATCGCGCGAACCGTCGCGGGGTTGCGTGAAACCGTCCGGGCCTGGCGTCGGCAGGGACTGGGCGTGGCCTTTGTGCCGACGATGGGGGCCTTGCACGAAGGCCACCTGACCCTGGTGCGAGAGGCGGTGCGCCGGGCCGACCGAGTGGTGGCCAGCGTCTTCGTCAATCCGACCCAGTTCGCCGCGCACGAGGACCTGGGCACCTATCCCCGTCGCGAGGCACAGGACGCCGAGCTTCTGGCGGGCGCGGGCTGTCACCTGCTGTTCGCCCCGACAGTGGAGGAGATGTACCCCGACGGCTTCACGACAGCGGTGAGCGTGGGCGGGCCGTCGCAGGGACTTGAGACGGACTTTCGTCCGCACTTCTTCGGCGGGGTGGCCGTGGTGGTGGCCAAGCTGTTGAACCAGGTGCAGGCCGACGTCGCCGTGTTCGGGGAGAAGGATTTCCAGCAGCTGCTGGTCGTCCGGCGCATGGCGAGGGACCTCGACATCCCGACCGAGATCGTGGGCTCGCCGACCGAACGGGACGGGCACGGTTTGGCCCTGTCGTCACGCAACGCCTACCTGTCCGAGCCCGAACTGGCGATCGCGCGGCGGCTGAACGGGGTTCTGGCGGAAGCAGCGGTCAAGGCCGCAGACCGGCGTCCGCTGGCGGCGGTAGAGCGCGACGCCTACGCCGACCTGCTGAAGGCCGGGTTCGAGCGGGTCGACTACGTCGCGGTGCGCCGGGCCGAGGATCTGGCCGTGTTCACCGACGGGGTCGCTGACGCGCCGGGGCGCATTCTGGCTGCCGCCTGGCTGGGCAAGACGCGGCTGATCGACAACTTGGCCGTCTAGGGAGTGGCGAGTGATTGGTGGCTAGTGGCTGTTGATTTGCCGCGTCGCCATGGGGGAGGCATTGGCCTGAACCCACTAGCCACTAGCCACTAGCCAACGCTTTCAGCCTCGGCTTCACCATGGGAATGGTCAGCATGGTCGAACCCACGGCCATGAGCAGCAGCGCCGTGAAGGCCGTGTTGGTGATGATCCCCTTGTCCAGCAGGATGTTGGCGAAGATGATCATGATCAGGGCCTTGGTCTGGAGCAGCCAGCCGATCACGGCCGCCTCTCCCCTGGGCCACTTGAGGATCCGTCCGGCGAGGTGGACGCCCGCGAGCTTGCCGCTGACCGCGGCGACCAGCAGCAGCGCGGCCGCACCGAAGACCATGAGCCCGCCCATGTCCCACTGGGTGCGCAGGCCCGTCGACAGGAAGAAGACGGGCATGATGGTCATCAGGACGATGTGACGGAAGCTGTCCATCTGCTTCTCGTCGAACAGGTTCCGGTCCAGAACGACACCGGCGAGGAAGGCCCCCACCATGTAGTGAAGCCCGGCCCAGTCGGCGACGAAGCCGATCGCTGCCAGCCAGATCAGGCCGATGTACCAACGGTCCCGCTCCGGGACCCGGTGCATCAGGGCACGCACTGCGATGGACGCGATCGGGAAGCCGACCAGGAACACGGCCTGACGGCCCAGTCGGTCCCAGTCCAGAATGATCAGCGCCAAGACTCCCCAGATGGCGATGTCGTCCAGGCTGGCGTAGCGGAGCACGCGCTGGCCGAGGTCCTTCCTGAGGATGCCCAGCTTGTCGAGGAACAGCACCAGGATCGGCAGGGCGGTGACCGCACACGCCATGCCCATGCCCGCCAGCACCTGCCAAGTCTGGCCGCGCTCCCCGACCCAGCCCGGAGACTGCAGCAGGATGGCGGCCGCCACGCAGCCGAACAGAAGCGGCGTCACGAGCGCCAGCCCGGCGGTCACGCCGGTCTCGACCCGGTTGGTCCAGGCGGCTTTCAGGTCCAGCTCGATGCCTGCCAGCCAGACGAAGATCATCACCGCCCACCAGGCGACGCCGTTCAACGACTGGATCACTTCCGGCCGGAACACGAAGGCGTAGTAGTCCGGGAAGACGGCCCCCAGGACGCCCGGCCCCAGCAGGATGCCGCCGATGATCTGGACGACCACCAGGGGGGCGTAATGCTCGGTCCTGAACAGCCTCCAGACCAGATACGGCACGCTGAAGATGATCAGCATGGCGATCAGGAAGATCTCGGTCGTGTTCATAGGCGGGCCGGACATGGAAAAGAAGTCTACGCGATTCTCGTCACGCTTGACCCTCGGGGCGAACTCTCCTCCCCTGCTCGCGGGATGAGGGCGAATTCGAACATGAAACGCATGATGACGGCGCTCGCCTGCGTCGGTAGCGCCATGGTGGTCGCGGCCTGCGACGGACAAATGACCACGACGGTCAGCAGTACGGCCGACGCCGGAGCCACGCCGATGGTGCTGGCCACGAGCGACATAGAGGCCGGGCGCTACCTGGTGCTGGTCGGCGGCTGCAACGACTGCCACACCCCGCAGTACGCCATGACCAACGGGGCCCAGCCCCCGGAAGGGGAGTGGCTGAAAGGGTCCACCGAGGGACACACGGGTCCCTGGGGCACGACCTACGGCAAGAACCTGCGTCTGACGACGCAGCGGCTGAGCGAGGATCAGTGGGTGGAACTGCTGGCCACCGGGTCCAGCCTGCCGCCCATGCCATGGCCGAGCGTTAGGGCCATGTCGGACGCCGACAAGCGCGCCATCTATCGCTACATTCGCCAACTGCCCGGCGAGGCTGGCGAACAGGCCCCGGCACCTCTTCCGCCGGGCGTGACCCCGCCGCCTCCAGCCCCGCCCGCAGGGACCGCCCCGGCGGCCTGACGCCTCAGGCGATCGCGCCCACGCAGCCTTCGGCGTCGCCCGGGGTGAGCTGGGCGTCGGTCAGGGCCAGAGTCCAGCCGTGGTGGGTGTTCAGGCCCCAGCGACGGGCACCACCGCCGTCGCCGGCGTCTCCGCCTGCCGTGACGATCACGCTGCGACCCTTGGGCAGGGCAGCGGGATCGATCTTGCCGACCGCCAGCGAACTGGGCTGTCCGCCCGCCTGGCCGAAGCCATCGAAGACGCTGAGGCTGGACCAGTCGCGGCGCAGACCCACCCACCAGGGGTCGTCTGTGTTCACGGCCAGAACCGCCACGCCCTTGCCCTCGGCAGCGAAGGCGAGCGCGGCCTGTGCGTCGCGGACCATGCGGATCGTCGCCGCAGAGCCGAAGCGGTGGCGGGCTCCGTCGAAGGCCCGGGTCGGATCGACGGGGGCCCAGACCTGGACCTGAAGCTTGCCCTGCTGGGCCAGACCCCAGCCGACGATCTCGCGCCAGAGACCTTCGACGGCCGTGGCATTGTCGGGTTCAACCTTCGCCAGAACTCGCGAGAGAACGGTCTGCTCGCGGTCCGGGCGCAGCTTGGTGTGGGGGCCATGCGGCGCATCCTTGGCCAGACCGACCTTGGCGGCGATGGCCAGACGCTTCTGGAACAGGGCCAGCATCTCGTCGTCGATCAGGTCGATCTCGTGACGAAGCGCGGCGAGCGCCATCTGCTCGGGCGACAGGTCCTCAGGGTTCATTTCGGGCCAGACTTGCTGGAGGTTCGATTTCGACATGGGGTGAAGGCTTTCAACGGGTGCATTTCGACAGGAGGGGTGCGTGGGTGCGCCGCCGCCCTGGTCCAGGGCGGTCGCCGGCGAGGCTGTCAGGTGCGGGAAGCGCGCCTGGCCTCAGCCGGCGTATCGAAAGCCGTAAAAGCGATAGCCGAGATAAAACGAGCCGGCCGCGCGCGAACGGGGCGAAAGGGTCGAGAGGCAAGCGCGCGCAGACATGATCAGGCTCGGTTTTCGGGCCAGCAGCGGCCCTTATCCCCTTAAGACACGCAAGGATCGTGCGTCGTCAACCCGGTTCGCGCGCCAGGAGGACAAACCGCGTGCGGTTCGTGTCTGAATCCTGGACGTCGTTGCGAAGAATCGACAGGCCGTAGACCTCGGCGGCGGCGACCGGAGCCAGGGCGGCGCGGGTCCGGTCTCCGAGGTCGGCCACCTCGCGCGCCGCGCCGGCCGTATCGAAGGCCTCGACGATCTGAAGGCCGAGGGCCGAGATCTTGCCCGTGCATTGGCGCAGAGCCACCGGATGGCTGTGAACCGTCTTCAGATCTGCCAGCTCGGCCCCAGGGTTCGCCATGAGGGCGATCTGGATCTTGCGCCAGACCTCGGCGACGACCGGCAGGCCCGACTGGGCCACGAGGGTGGCGGCGGGCTCGACGACCCCGATCGTTGAGTTCTCGACCGGAATGAGGGCGCAGTCGCAGGCCCCCGTTTTCACGGCGTCGATGGCCTCGGCGAACGTCTCGAACGGGACGGGCTCGTCCCAGGGGCGCAGTTCAATGCAGGCCTCGTGGCTGAAGGCCCCCGGCGCGCCCTGAAAGGCGGTTCGTCCCGCCCCAGCGTCGTCGGCCGGTCGGCCGATGCCGCCCGTGGTCACGCGGCCGCCGATCGGGCCAGACGACCGGTCTTCAGCCGCTCGGCGATCAGGAAAGCCAGTTCCAGAGCCTGATCCGCGTTCAGCCGCGGGTCGCAGTGGGTGTGGTAGCGGCTGGACAGGTCATCCTCGGTCACGGCCTGGGCCCCGCCGATGCATTCGGTGACGTTCTGGCCGGTCATCTCCAGATGGACGCCGCCGGGATGCACCCCTTCCGCCTCCGCCACGTCGATGAAGCCCTTCACCTCGCCGATAATGCGGTCGAAGGGCCGGGTCTTGTAGCCGCTCTGCGCCATCAGGGTGTTGCCGTGCATCGGGTCGATCGACCAGATCACGCGCTTTCCATGCGATTTCACCGCCTTCATCAGGCGCGGCAAGCGGTCGTGCACCTTGTCGTGACCGAAGCGGCCGATCAGCGTCAGCCGGCCGGGCGTGTTGTCGGGGTTCAGCGCATCGATCAGCGGCAGGAGGTCGTCCGGCTCCATGGTCGGGCCGCACTTCACGCCGATGGGATTGCGGATACCGCGCATGAACTCGACGTGGGCCCCGTCCAGCTGGCGGGTGCGCTCGCCGATCCACAGCATGTGGGCCGAGGTGTCGAACCACTCGCCCGATGCACCGTCCAGACGGGTCAGGGCGCTTTCGACGTTCAGCAGCAGGGCCTCGTGGGAGGTGAAGACTTCCACTCGCGACAGGTCCGGATGGGTCTCCGGCGTGACGCCGACGGCCTCCATGAAGGCCAGCGCCTCGGCGATCTTGTCGGCCAGTTCGCGATACTGGGCCCCTACTCCGCTGTCTGCGAAGCCCTGGGTCCAGCGATGGATGTTGTAGAGGTCAGCATAACCGCCGCCGGCGAAGGCGCGCAGCAGGTTCAGCGTCGAGGCCGACTGGTTGTAGGCCTTCAGCAGACGCTGGGGATCGGGAATGCGCTCGTCCGGCGTGAAGGCCGAGCCGTTGATGTTGTCGCCGCGATAGCTGGGCAGCGTCACCCCGTCGATCGTCTCGGTCGGGGCCGAGCGCGGCTTGGCGAACTGGCCCGCGATGCGGCCGACCTTCACTACGGGCTTGCGGCCCGCGAACGTCAGGACCACCGCCATCTGCAGCAGCAGGCGGAAGGTGTCGCGGATGTTGTCAGTCGAGAATTCCTTGAAGCTCTCGGCGCAGTCGCCGCCCTGCAGCAAGAAGGCCTCACCGGCCTCGACCTGGGCCAGGCGGTCCTTGAGCCGGCGCGCCTCACCCGCGAAGACCAGGGGCGGAAGCGCACGCAGCTCGTCTTCTACCGCCGTCAGGGCGTGCGGGTCCGGATAGTCCGCCGGCATGTGCAGGGCGGACTTGGTTCTCCAGCTCTCGGGGGTCCAGCGCGTACTCATGGCCTTAGGATAGGCTTCTCGCGCCTGCGAAACAATGAACTCGGCGTCGCGTCAGCCGGCGTTCGTTTCTGACGTCTGCTTGACCTTCAGCGTCACCAGTTCCTCGGCCATGGTCGGGTGGACGGCGCAGGTGGCGTCCCACTGGGCCTTGGTCAGCCCGGCCTTCACCGCGATGGCGGCCAGCTGGATCATCTCCGGAGCCTCGGGACCGACGATGTGGACGCCGACGACGCGGTCGGTCCTGGCGTCGACCACCAGCTTCATCAGCATGCGTTCGTCCGAGCCGGTGAAGGCGTACTTCATGGGCCGGAAGCGGGTGACGTAGACATCGACGTCACCGGAGAAGGCGCGGCGGGCTTCGGCTTCGGTCAGGCCGACCACGCCGACCGGCGGCTGGCTGAAGACGGCCGTGGCGACGGCGTCGTAGTCGAAGCTCTGCGGATTGTCGCGATAGACGGTCTCGTGGAAGGCCACGGCCTCGCGGATGGCGACGGGCGTGAGGTTCATCCGGTCGGTGACGTCGCCGATGGCCCAGATGCTGTCGATATTGGTCTTCGAGAAGGCGTCGACCTTGATCGCGCCCTTCTCGTTCAGCTCGACCCCGGCCGTCTCGAGCCCCAGTCCCTTGACGTAGGGTTCGCGTCCGGTGGCGAACATGACGACGTCGGTTTCCAGCTCCATGCCGTTCTCGAGCACATTGAGCAGGCCCGTTTCGGTCTTGCGGATTTCGGTATGCTGGCAGCCCAGGATCACCTTGATGCCGCGCTTCTCGATCTCGTTGGCGAGGTGGGAACGGACGTCGTCGTCGAAGCCGCGCAGGATGTTGGGTCCGCGATAGATCAGGGTCGTCTCGACACCGAGCCCGGCGAAAATCCCGGCGAACTCCACCGCGATGTAGCCGCCGCCCGCGATCAGGATGCGTTTGGGCAGCTCCGGCAGGTGGAAGGCCTCTTCCGAGCTGATGGCGTGTTCGATGCCAGGGATTTCCTGTGGCAGCCAGGGTCGGCCGCCCGTCGCGATCAGGATGCGCTCGGCCGTCACGATCAGGTCACCGCCGTCCTCGCCCTTGCCGGCGATGGCGACGGTGTGGGCGTCCTTCAGAACCGCGCGGCCGTGGATCAGCTCGACCCCGGCCTTGCCGAGATTGGCGACATACAGGCCCGACAGCCGCGCGATCTCGACGTCCTTGGTCTCGATGAACTTCGGCCAGTCGAAGGCGGCGTCGATGGTCCAGCCGTAGCCCTCGGCGATGTGGAAGGCGTGGGCGAAGTCGGACGCCATGACCATGAACTTCTTGGGGACACAGCCCCGGATCACGCAGGTGCCGCCGACACGGTGTTCCTCGGCCACGGCCACGCGCTTGCCGGACAGGGCAGTGAGGCGGGCGGCCCGCACCCCGCCGGAGCCCGCGCCGATGACGAAGAGGTCGTAGTCGTAGGTCGTCATCTCGGGCCCCGCGCTGTGTTCGAAAACAGCGTCTGAATAGTCTGAATCGTCTGAATTCGGTCCCGCCGCGAGCGCCCGGGAAGGGCCGGGATGTATGGAGTCCGGCGGTCTGCGGCAAGACGATCCGGCGCTGGCTTCGATCCGCAGCGACGCCGCGTTACAGGTGCGCCTGAAACCCGGGGCCGTGTCGGGGCGAAGACGTGGTCAGGGAATCGAACCAGCGTCGGCGCGGCGCGGTTGGTCTGGCGATCATCGGGGACGAGGGACAGGGACGCACGCGTGGAGCCGACGACCATCCTGATGATCGCCGTCCTGATGGGGATGGGCGCGGCGCTCTACACGTCGGTCGGCCATGCCGGGGCCTCGGCCTACCTCGCCATCATGGCCCTGTTCGCCGTCGAGCCGGAGGTGATGCGGCCCACGGCCCTGGTGCTGAATGTGCTGGTCGCCAGCTATGCGACGTTCCGCTATGTGCGCGCCGGGCGGTTCAACCTTTCCCTGCTGCTGCCCTTTGTGATCGTGGCCATTCCCTGCGCCTTCATCGCCGGGCGTTACCCGCTGCCGCCAGAGCTCTACCGGCCCGTGGTGGCGGCGGTGCTGTTTCTTGCGGCGCTGCGACTGTTGTGGCCCCGGCCGATCGCGGCGCTCGGCGAGCCTAGAGCGCCGCACACCGGCTTTCGCTTGCTGGCAGGCGGGGCGATCGGGACGCTGTCGGGCCTGACCGGTACGGGTGGCGGCATTTTCCTGAGCCCGCTGATCCTGCTGATGGGATGGGAGACACCCCAGAAGACCTCGGGCGTCGCGTCGGCCTTTATCCTGTGTGTGTCGATCTCGGGACTGTTGGGCAGCCTGACCACTGTCGGGCGGCTGCCGGCGGAGCTGCCGTGGTTCGTGCTGGCGGTGGCCATCGGGGCCGTCGTGGGGACGTTCGTGGGCATTCAGCGGCTGAGCGGGCCGCGTCTGCTCCAGGCGCTTGGGGTCGTGCTGCTGATCGCCTCGGCCAAGCTGGCGTTCGGGTGAAACCCTAGGGCAGCAGCGTCCGCACGCCCCCGTCCTCGCCGATGATGGCCTCGTCGGCGAGGTCGAGGAAGAGGCCGTGCTCGACGACGCCGGTGATCAGCTTCAGGTCGTCGGCGAGGCGGACCGGATCATGGATGGCCTGGCATTTGGCGTCGTAGATGACGTTGCCACCGTCGGTGCGGACGACGCCGCGGTCGGCCTGGCGCAGGCGCGCGGGCATGGCGATGTCGTGGTCGGCCAGAACGTCCATGATGCGGTTGGCCGTCGAGCGGTGACCGAAGGCAACGACCTCGATTGGCAGGGGGAAAGCCCCCAGCACCGGCACGACCTTGGCCGCATCGGCGATGACGATGCAGCGGTTGGACGCCTCCCACACCAGCTTCTCGCGCAGCAGGGCCGCACCGCCGCCCTTGATGAGGGCGAGACCCGGTCCGACCTCATCCGCGCCGTCGACGGTCAGGTCGATGCGGGAGAAGTCGTCCAGCGCGGCGAGCGGCAGGCCGAGGTCGCGAGCGAGATCGGCCGTCCGCTCCGACGTCGGCACGCAGCGAAGGTCGGACAGATTGCGGGCCGCCAGCGCCTTGACGAACCAGGCGGCGGTCGAGCCGGTGCCAAGACCGACGACCATGCCGGGCTCCACACGAAGGGCGGCGGCCTCCCCGGCGAGGCGTTTCTGGATATCGCTCATCGATCCCTCTCCCAGAGGGAGAGGGCTTGAGCGCCCGAGAGCGAAGCGAGCGGATTTGCGCGAAAGGGTGAGGGGTTAGGGTACGAAGCGGTGAGGGCAGACCCCCTCACCCTTTCGCCTTGCGGATCGCTGCGCTCTCCGAGGCTCAAGCCCTCTCCCTCTGGGAGAGGGATCATTGTTTAGACTCCCTCTTCGCCTTGGCCTTCTCACGGAAGGCAGCGCCCCCGCCCTCCCTGGTGATCTGGCGGGCGCGGCCGAACGCGAGGGCGTCGGCGGGGACGTCCTTGGTGATGACGGAGCCGGAGCCCACGAGAGCGCCGGCCCCGATGGAGACGGGGGCGACCAGGGCCGAATTCGAGCCGATGAAGGCCCCCTCGCCCACTTCCGTGCGGGCCTTGTTGAAGCCGTCGTAGTTGCAGAAGATCGTGCCTGCGCCCACGTTCGCGCCCGCGCCGACGGAGCCGTCGCCGAGATAGGCCAGGTGATTGGCCTTGGCACCCTTGTCCATGCGGACGGCCTTGACCTCCACGAAGTTGCCGACCTTGACGTCTTCGCCAAGGTCCGCGCCGGGCCGCAAGCGGGCATAGGGGCCGACCTCGGCGCCGGAGCCGACCGTCGCGCCCTCAATGTGGGAGAAGCTGCGGATGCGAGCATTCGCGGCGATCCTTGCGCCCGGACCGAAGACGACGAAGGGATCGATCACCGTGCCCGCGCCGACCTCGGTGTCCCAGGCGAAGTGGACGGTGTCGGGCGCGCTCATGGTCACGCCGGCGGCGAGGAAGGTCTCGCGCTGGACGGTCTGGAACAAGGCCTCGGCCTGGGCGAGTTCGGCCTGGGCATTCACGCCCATGACGGCATCTTCCGAGACCATCACCGCCCGGGTCGGGGCCCCCTGCCCGCGCGCCAGGGCGACGACGTCGGTCAGATAGTATTCGCCCTTGGCGTTGTCGTTCGTGACCCGGCCCAGAAGTTGGAACAGCAGCCGCGAAGGCGCCGCCATGACGCCGGAGTTGCAGGTGGTCAGTGCGAGCACCTCTGGCGAGGCCTCCTTGGCCTCGGTGATGGCCGCCAGCGTGTCGCCGTCCATGACGAGGCGGCCGTAGGCACCGGGGTCTCGGGCCTCGAACCCGATGACGGTGACGCCGCCACCTCCGAAGACCGGGGCGATGTCGGCGGCGCGCAACAGGGGCACGTCGCCGTAGGTGACGACCACCTCTCCGTCGAAGTCGGCAAGCAGGGCCTCAGCAGCCCGCACGGCATGGCCGGTGCCGAGCGGCGGGTCCTGAACAGCAATGGCGGCGGCACCCAGCCGCTTCTCGACATGGGCACGGACCTCAGGCGAGTGATTGCCGACCACGACCACGATCCGCTCGCAGCCCAGACCCTCTGCGGCGTCGATGGCATGATCGAGCATGGCGCGGTGGCCGACGCGGTGCAGCACCTTGGGGACAGGCGACTTCATGCGCGTGCCCTGGCCGGCGGCGAGGATGATGGCGGCGCGTCTGGTCATGAATCGGTCCGGGTCAGCCTTCCTCGCCGTCTACAATGAGCGCATCGCCATTAGAACCGTCATCCTCGGGCTTGACCCGAGGATCGGACGCCGTGCAACGCAGGCGCATCGGGCGGAGGCGTGGTCGCGCCGTTCGGATCGACGGCGTGGCGGATGGTCCGATCCTCGGGTCAAGCCCGAGGATGACGAGGCAAGGGGATGATCGAACAGGACCTGATCGGCTGGACGATCGGCTTCGATCTGGACGGCACCCTGGTGGAGACTCACGAGGATCTGATCGGCACGCTGAACCGGATGCTGGCGACGAAGGGCCTGCCGGCCTGCCCGGTCGAGGGCGCGAGGGACCTGATTGGCGCAGGCGCAACCGCCCTGTTGGTGCATGGCTTCGTGCGCGCGGGGGCCTCGACCGAGGACGCCCGCGATCCGGCCCTGCTTGAGGCCTTCCTGGCCGACTACATCGCGCACATCGCCGACCATTCGCGACCCTTCGAGGGCGTGGTCGAGACGCTGGAACGACTGGCGGCACGCGGCGCAACCCTGGTGGTTGTGACCAACAAGCGGTCGGATCTGTCGGAGCTTCTGCTCGGCAAGATCGATCTGACCCGCCATTTCGCCGCCATCGTGGGACCCGATCGGGTCAGCGCGAGGAAGCCGGCGGGCGCGCACTTCATCGAGGCGGTGACCTCGGTCGGCGGCGATCCCGTCCGCGCCATCATGGTCGGGGACGCGGAACCCGACGTCGGCACAGCGCGGGATGCGGGCGTACCGGTCATCGGCGTCACCTTCGGCTACACGCCCACGCCGATGGAGAAGCTGGAGCCCGACGTGATCGTCGACGCCTTCGAGGATGTGGAGGAGGCCGTCGATATGCTGGTGGTCGACCACTACGTCCTGAAGGCGATGGCGGTCTGAGGCCTCAGGCCGAGCCTGCCATGTAGTCGTAGACGTCGGCGGCGCGCGTCACCGTGATCGCGATACGATCGTCATGGATTTCGATCTGGCCACGCGCCACGGGGTGGTTGTTGGCCAGGATCCAGACCTCGTCCTGCTCGGTCGCGTCGAGCGGGATGACGGCGCCGCGACCCATTTTGAGCAGCTGGGCCATGGGCAGCACGGACCGGCCGAGCACGACGGAAAGCTCGACGTTGACGGCCTCGACCTGACTCATGATGACTCCGGGCGCACCGGAGGCAACGGGCGGCTGATCTTGCATTGGTGATCCTCAGGGGCACATTGGGCCGGTCATGCTTGCCGAGCCGTTAAGCGCCGCCCCCTCGAACCCATTGATTCGCCCCGACGGACGTTCCGTTGAATGGGTCGTCGCCTCCGGCCGCGTGGCCTATGTGGACGCCGTGGCCGAGATGGAGGGCCGGGTCGCCGCCATCGCCGCAGGAGACGCCGCCGAGCGGGTCTGGCTGATCGAGCATCCGCCGCTCTATACGGCCGGGGTCTCGGCCCGGGACGAGGACCTGCTGGTACCTGACAGGTTCCCGGTTCACCGGACAGGACGCGGCGGCCAATTCACCTATCACGGCCCAGGCCAGCGGGTGGCCTATGTCATGCTGGACCTGAACCAGAGGGGCCGGGACGTGCGCGGCTTCGTGCGGGGGCTGGAAGACTGGATCGTCGGGGCGCTGGCCGAGTTCGGGGTCGAGGCGGGTGTGCGCGACGGGCGCGTCGGGGTCTGGGTGGAGCGCAAGGGGCCCGGCTGGAGCCGCGAGGACAAAATCGCCGCTATCGGGGTGAAGGTCCGCAAGTGGGTCAGCTTCCACGGCATCAGCCTGAACGTGGAACCCGAGCTTGATCACTTCGGCGGCATCGTGCCCTGCGGCATCGCCGAGCACGGAGTGACCAGCCTGGTCGACCTGGGCGTTCCCGTGACGATGGATGAAGCCGATGCGGCCCTGAAGGCCAGCTTCCGGCGGGTGTTCGGACCCGTCGAATAGATCCGCTGTCAGCGCTCAGGCGGCTTCCCCGCGTCCCTGAAGACTGGTCT
>JADCBH010000342.1 GCA_020253595.1 Brevundimonas sp. | reverse complement strand
TTCGTCGAGCGCATCGCCCAGTGGCGTGACCTCGTCTCCAGGCAGGCCTATGCCGCGCACATCGATGTCGGAGACAATCTTGCCGCGCCGGTCCAAGGCGAAGCTGACGACGAGCACACCGTTGGTGGAGGCGTGACGACGCTCGCGCAGGGCCTCGCCCGCTTCCGTGACCACCATGCCGCCATCGACATACAGACGCCCGCTCGGGACCTCATCGATGATGACGGCGGGTCCGGGGGCCAGTCGAACCATGTCGCCGTTCCTGGGCGTTACCGTTTCCGGCGTACCGAGTTCACGGGCGAAGGCCGCATGCTCCATCAGGTGCCGGCGCATGCCGTGGGTCGGCACGGAGATGCGTGGGCGAGCCCAGGCGTACATCTGGCGGATTTCATCCCGACAAGGGTGTCCGGAGACGTGGATCGAGGGATGATCCTTCTCGGTGTAGAGACGCACGCCCCGGTCGGCCAGACGGTCCTGCAGGTCGGCGATGGCCAGTTCATTGCCCGGGATGACCCGCGACGAGAAGATGCAGTGATCGCCCAGCCCCAGCTTGATGAAGGGATGGGTTCCATTGGCGACCCGCGACAGGGCCGCACGATCCTCACCCTGGCTGCCGGTGCACAGATACAGGATCTCGTCCGCAGGCCAGTGGCGCGCCTCGTCTTCCGACAGGATACGATCGACCTCGGGGAAGAGACCGACGTGCTTGGCGGCCGCCGTGATGCGGTGCATCGACCGGCCCGCCAGGGCCACGCGCCGGCCGGCTTTCTCGGCTGCCTTCATCACGCTGACCATGCGGGCGACGTTCGACGCGAAGCATCCGACCGCGATCCGGCCCGTCTTGAGCGAACCGATCAGTTCGACCAGACCCTCCTGCGCCTCGGTCTCCGACCCGGCCTCGCCTTCGACGAAGACGTTGGTCGAGTCGCACACCATAGCGAGCAGGCCCTCGTCGCCCAGGCGGGTGATGGCCTCGATGTCGGTGGGCCGGCCGATCACGGGCTGGGGATCCAGCTTCCAGTCGCCGGTGTGGAACACCGCGCCGAGCGGCGTCCGGATCGCCAGGCCGGTGGGTTCGGCGATCGAGTGGGTCATACGGATGACCTCGATCTGGAACGGTCCCAGGTCGATGGAGCCGCCCACCGGCACCTCATGGATCTTCACGTCCTGCAGGCCGCGATCGCGCAGCTTCTCGCGGATCAGAAACGCGGTGAACGGCGTGGCATAGAGCGGGGCCTTCAGGCGATCATACAGCCATGGCAGGGCACCGATGTGGTCCTCGTGCGCGTGGGTCAGGACGATGCCGCGGATGTTTTCACCAGCGAGGAAGCTGGGATCCGGCACGATGATGTCCACGCCCGGAGTGGAGGAATCGCCGAAGGTCACACCCACATCGACCAGCATCCATTGCCGGTCGCTTTCCGGGCCATAACCGTAGCAATTGAGGTTCATCCCGACCTCGCCCGAGCCGCCAAGCGGCAGGAAGACGAGTTCGGCGTTCTGTTGATTTTTCATGCGCCCCTTAGGTGGGTGTTCCGCCGCCAGATTTCGAGCAGGCCGCGGATGGTCAGGTCCGGATCGAACCGGTCGATGCTGTCAGTGGCCCCCTCGAACAGGCTCGCCACGCCGCCGGTGCCCACGACCGTCATCGGTCGCCCCCACTCGGCCTTGATGCGTGTCACCATGCCCTCGATCAGGCCGACGTAACCCCAGAAGACGCCCGACTGCATATTGGACACGGTGTCCTTGCCGATCACGCGCTCGGGGCGCTGGATGGCGATGCGCGGCAGCATGGCGGCCGCCTCATGCAGGGCCTGGAGCGAAAGATTGATCCCCGGCGCGATCGCTCCGCCCTCGAAGGCCCCGTCGGCCGCAATGATGTCGAAGGTGGTGGCGGTGCCAGAATCGATCACGATCAGGTCGCCCGGATAGACCAGATGCGCCCCGATGGCGTTGACCAACCGGTCCGCGCCCGCCTCACTGGGCTTGTTGATCCGCACCGGAATGCCGAGGTCGACATTGTCGCCGATCACCAGAGGCTCGACCGATAGATAGCGCCGCGCCAGATTTCTCAGGTTGAAGATCGACTGTGGGACGACGCTGGAGATGATGCAGCCGCTCAGGCTGGTCAGGGCGATGTCACGCATGGCCAGCAGCTGGGTCAGCCAGACTGCGTATTCGTCAGCCGTCCGACTGGCTTCCGTCGCCGTCCGCCACTGGGCGATCCAGCTCTCGCCGTCATGCACGGCAAACAGCGTATTGGTGTTGCCCTGCTCGATCGCCAGCAGCATCAGGCCGCCTCTCCAAAGAAGACATCGCCGGCCGAGATCAGCCGCAATGAACCGTCCGTCGTCCTGAGCCGCAGGGACCCGTCTGGCGCGACTCCCTCGGCCACGCCGCTGACCGTCTCATGTCCGAGGCGCGCGACACAGGGGCCATCCAGTCCTTTCGTCCGCGCCGTCCAAGCGTCCAGCACAGGCTGGAAGCCCAGCGTCTCCCAGCGCATCCGCCAGGCCTCGAACGCCTCGGCGAGCACGCTCGCCGCCGCTTCCATGCTGGGGGGATAGGCCACGTCGGCGCGCAAGTGATGCTTGAGGCTGGTCGCCGGCCGCTCCGTGCCCTCGGGCGCATGGGCCAGGTTCACGCCAATCCCGACCGCCAGCCATAGGCCCCCGGCCGGATGCGGTCCGGACTCCACCAGAATGCCTGCCGCCTTCTCGCCCGCCAGAAGCACGTCATTGGGCCACTTGATGCTAACGGCGCCCGCCACCGCGAACGCCTCCAGAAGGTCCGCCACGGCGAGCGCCGCAACGAAGGTCACCTGGGCCGCCTCGGCAGGCGATTTCCGGGTGAAGTGAGCCAAGGTGGAAAACAGATTTCCCGTTTCGCTCTCCCACGTTCGCCCGCGCCGCCCGCGCCCTGCGGTCTGGCGGCGCGCGACGATCCAGGCGGACGTGATCTCCCCGGCCTCGGCCCTGCGGCGCGCCTCGGCGTTTGTGGAATCGAGTTCGTCGAAGATCTGAACGGGCGGGATCACCGCCCTACCCCGCCCCGAAGCCCGAGGCGGCGATGCGGGTCGCAGGCTCCAGCCAGGTCAGGCCGACGATCACCAGGGGGAAGGCGAAGGCGGCGCAGGCCCAGCCGATCCACTGGCTTTCGACCGGGGCCTTGTCGGTCCGCGCCACGCCCTCGGGGGCAGCATCGAACCACATCAGCTTGATCATGCGCAGATAGTAGAAGGCCGCCAC
>JADCBH010000341.1 GCA_020253595.1 Brevundimonas sp. | reverse complement strand
CCGGGGAACAGGGTCGCGCCATTCAGCTCAACGACGTCCAGCCCCTCCGTCGACGGAGTGCCCGCCGCCGGGCCGACATAGGCGATGCGGCCGTCGCGCGCGATCACGACCTCGGCCGGTGCTGCGCCTTCCACGCCTGTGTGAATCGTCCCTCCCCGAATGACCAGGTCCTGGGCGAATGCGGGCAGGGCGATCGCGGCGAAGGCGACGGTGAGCAGGGCGCGATGGGTCATCCACCGACATCACGACGGCGAGGAGGCAGGGTCAAGTCGGCGCTGGTCGGTCGCGTGAAAGGTCGCGCCTTATTGGGCCGTCATCCCGCCGTCGATCTTGAACTCCGAGCCCGTCACGAACTTGGATTCGTCCGACGCCAGATAGATGACCAGATAGGCCACGTCGTCCGGCTCGCCGATACGCTTCAGCGGGATGCCGCGCGCCAGCTTCTGGTGCGCCGTCGCCTCGTCCCCGCCCGCCATGGCGACGAAGGGGTCCAGGATCGGCGTCTTGATGAAGACCGGGTGGACCGAGTTGCAGCGCACGTTCCAGTCCTTCTTGGCGGCCTCGAGCGCCAGGGTCTTGGTGTACATCCAGACCGCCGCCTTGGTGGCGTTATAGGCGCCCATGCCCACGCCCGCCGCCAGACCCGCGATCGAGGAAATGTTGATGATCGAGGCCGGCGCCGCCGCCCGCAGATGCGGCATGGCGTACTTGGAGCCCAGCATCACAGACTTCAGATTGATGTCGAACTGACGGTTCCAGTTCTCGACCGTGTCGTCCTCGACGAAGGCCAGGGGTCCGCCAACGCCGGCATTGTTGATCAGGACCGAGAGCGAGCCCAGCGCGGCCACGGCTTCGGCGATCACGGTCGCCCAGCGCGCCTCATCGGCGACATCGTGCTGCCAGGCGAAGGCCGATCCCGGGGTCTCGGCATTGATGGACGCAGCCAGGGTCTCGGCGCGGGGGCCGTCGATGTCGGTGACGGCGACCTTGGCCCCCTCGCGCACCAGCATGCGAGCCATGGCCTCGCCCAGGCCCCCTGCGGCACCTGTGATCAGGGCGGTCTTGCCCGCAACGCGTCCGGTCATCTCAATGTCCTCCCAGGGCCAGTGCGGCCTCATCGATAAAGCGGGCCAGTGTCACGTCCAGATCGGTCACCCCGCCCGCGTCGTGGGTGGTCAGCAGCACCTCGACGCGATTGTAGACATTGGACCATTCCGGATGATGATCCATCGTCTCGGCCTTCAGGGCGACCCGGCTCATGAAGCCGAAGGCGGCGTTGAAGTCGGCGAAGCGGATCTCACGGCGGATGGCGGGGCGTTCGACCGGCGCGACCGACCAGGCGGTCAGCTCGGCGACGGCGGTGGCGGGGTCGATGACGGTTCGGCTCATGACCTCCGCCTAGCCCGCCACCTCGCGTCGGGCAAGCGACCCGCCGGTGCCGCCTGCGGCCACGCGAGCGGATGACGAGGCGGCCCCGACCCGCTAGACCGCCCCCAGGACCGAGACCGCCGCCACCTCCTCCTTCGGCTTCAGGGACGTCGACGCCCGCGAGAAGGTGCGGCTGGTCCGGGGCGTGTTCGACAGCGTGGCCTCCAGCTACGACCTGATGAACGATCTCATGAGTGGCGGCGTCCACCGGCTCTGGAAGGACGCGGCCGCCGCCAAGCTCAATCCACGCCCCGGCGAGACCATCCTCGATGTGGCCGGCGGCACCGGCGACATGGCCCGGCGCTATTCGAAACTGGCCCGCGCCGCACAGGAGCGCCGCGGCGGGTCCGATGCCTCCGTCATCGTGCTGGACTACAACGCCGAGATGATCCTGGCGGGCGTGGGCAAGGGCGGCGAGCCCGAGATGGTCTGGACCGTCGGTGACGCCATGAAGCTGCCCATCCCCGACGCCTCGGTCGACGCCTATTCCATCAGCTTCGGCATCCGCAACGTCGCCGACATCCCCGTGGCCCTGCGCGAGGCCCGGCGCGTGCTCAAGCCCGGGGGCCGTTTCCTTTGCCTGGAGTTCTCGCGCCCGACGGCAGAAGCGGTGCGCAAGCTCTATGACACGTGGTCGTTCAACGCGATCCCGGCCATCGGCGAGTGGGTCGCCAAGGATCGAGACAGCTATCAGTACCTGGTCGAAAGCATCCGCCGCTTCCCCGATCAATCCACCTTCAAGGCCATGATCGAGGACGCGGGGTTCAGGAACGTCGCCGTCACCAACCTGTCGGGCGGGGTCGCGGCCATCCACTTCGGGTGGGCGATCTGAACCCCAATCCGTCATATCGCGTCGCCCCGGCCGCGCCTCCGACCGAGCCGGTGCGTGATCCGCTCGGCGCCACGGTGCGCCTTGTCCGCTGGGGCGGGGCACTGGCGCGTCACGACGCCCTGATCCCGCGCGAGATCACCCATCTGCTGCCCGCCTGGTTCCGGCCGATCGCGGGCTTCGTCCATCTGTTCGCCGGCAAGGACGGGCGCACCGGTCGCCCGGGCCAGAGACTGGGCCGCGCCTTCGAGACGCTGGGCCCTGTCGCCATCAAGCTCGGCCAGGTCATGGCCACCCGCGCCGACATCTTCGGCATCGAGTTCGCCCGCGATCTGGGCCGCCTCAAGGACAAGCTGCCGCCCTTCCCGACCGATCAGGCCCGGCAGGAGGTCGAACGCTCCATCGGCCGCACGGTCGAGGACCTGTTCATCGACTTCGGCGACCCCATCGGCGCCGCGTCGCTGGCCCAGGCCCATCCGGCCTATCTGGCCGATGGTCGCAAGGTCGCCGTCAAGGTGCTGCGCCCGGGCGTGGAGCGTCGCGTGGCCAAGGGGCTGGACGCCATGCGGCTGGCCGCGCGTCTGGTCCACCGCTTCGTCATCCCGGCCCGCCGCCTGGAGCCCCAGGCCTTCGTCGAGACCGTCGCCCGCTCCATGTATCTGGAGCTCGACATGCGTCTGGAGGCGGCGGCGGCGTCAGAGCTCCACGACGTCATGGAAAAGGCCCGGTCCGACGGCATGATGCATATGACCTCGCCGAAGGTGATCTGGGACGGCGTCGGCAAGCGGGTGCTGACTCTGGAATGGGCGCCGGGCGTGCCCATGACCGACCCGGACGCGGCGCGTCAGCCCGGTCTCGACAAGGACCAGTTGGCCGACAACGTCGTGCGCGCCTTCCTGATCCAGGCGCTGGACCACGGGGTCTTTCACGCGGACCTGCATGAGGGAAACCTGTTCTGCCAGGCCCCGGCCGACCTCACCGCTGTCGACTTCGGCATCGTCGGCCGCATCGGTCCGGCCGAGCGACGCTACCTGGCCGAGATCCTGTGGGGCTTTCTGACCCGCGATTACGGCCGCATCGCCCGCGTCCACTTCGAGGCCGGCT
>JADCBH010000340.1 GCA_020253595.1 Brevundimonas sp. | reverse complement strand
CAGCACCGAACCTCGTCCAAACGCTACAATGGCTTGACAGCCACCCTCCGGAGCGCCAAAGCGAGCTGAGACTGTCGGACCTGCTGAGCCAGCCGGCAACCTAATCTTTAGAGAATGGTCTTTCCACATATCCTCCGGCGTGAGGCACTCTATCTTATCCAGTCCCCACCACTTCTCGTACGAAGCCACAAGACCGTCGCCAGCACCAACGGTAATCGCTATCCGGTCTGCCACAAATGGAACAATCCCCCCAGACGCAGGCGAGCCCCTCCGGCCGCCCTGACCGGCAGGAGGGGGTACTGCCACAGCCGCCCTTTTGTGTACCTCGCGTATGAGCTCGATAAATTCGCACGCTACTCGGCTATATGAATGTCGTAGTCTGATTAACTTTCTGCATTCGGCTCCCCGCGCTTCGTAGACGCTCCAATTATCTATTATCCGATTAAATGTTGAGAGTGCCTCCTGCTCACTGGATACAAATTCCACATACCTGCCCAGCTCGTGCTGTCTCAAATATGGGAAGCTCTCTGATACAACTGTTGCTCCGGACGCGAGAGCCTCAAAGAGCCGATTATTAACCATCCCATGCGCCTGCTGACGCATCTCCGTCAATAACAACACAATACGCGCTCTAGAATAAAGCTTCCCGACGTCCATCAGGGGCAACACGCCCTGATACCACTCTGAATAGGGCGATTGTTCCCACCCTCTTCCCCAAATTTCAAAGTGGAAGTTTCGAGCAGGATTAAACAACAGCGCCATCTGTTCTTCGCTCTTATGGGGATACACGCCGAGATAGACGATCCCGCCTTCCCCTCCGGCCTGTCTTGGTAGATCCAAGAACGACTCATCCGCCGCCAGCTCAATAATCGTCGCTAGCTTCGCCCTCGACTGCAGAATGGCAATTCCTCGCGCCGAATTGCCGGCGACCGCAGCGAATGGAGATCGCGACAGCTCTCCAGCCGAATAGAACATGTCAGACAGCCACCAGAACACAATACATTCGGAGCTTTGCCAAATACTTCCCGGAACCCGGCCTGCTGGCACCCCGTGGCAAATAATAGCATCAGATCGTCGCTGAACCTCCGCATACCACGTTTTCTCGTCGCCAATCGACGATCTCCATACGCAATGCCCAAGCCTTTCTAGTTCCTTACTCAGGTAAAAGGATATTACTCCGCCCCCCCACAGCCGGTCAGTCTCATTTCCCATGAACAGAATGCCGATTCGCATAGACTCCTATGTCCCATCACCTCTGACGGCTTTTAGACACTGCCTACTTCTGTTTCTTCCTCATTGTGACCGCCGTTGCTCCACCAGTCTTGATTGTTTCTAAGCCACGCTTCGACAGAACATGCAGCACACTGTGTTCGTAGAGTCGGTGCCGACGTCTTGGTTATACATCATCTGTTGCCGCTAGCACGGCACTGCCCGCCTCCTGTACATCCGCCCACACCTGCAGCGCCCTACCAAACGCTTCCACTTGGCTTTGAAGTTCTGCGATAGAGATCGCCGCTCCGTGCTGAGTGCCGCGGAACTGATATCGATCGTAACCTTCCAGCGTCCTGTCCAGGGCCTCGACGAGCCCCCTGCCAACAGACTTTTGTGAGGCCGAGTGTTCGGTTACGGGCAGTGACGTGGCCAGTCGCATCATCCCCACAAGACGCAACGAGATCGCAGAGGTACAGACAAAAGAGAATCCCCTGCTTGTCCCCGACGCTAGCTCCACTAGGTTGCGTCCTAGTTCTGTTATCCCGACGCCCGCGAGCGATCGGGACATCGCTTCTGACGCATACTTTACCAAAGCCATAACGACAAAGTGTACGGGCAACACATAAACAGGAGAAAACCAATCTACGTTGAATGTCTGAGCCCGCGCAGGGGGATCGTGTAGGACTGCATAGGGAAGACTGGCGTGTAGAGCATTCGTACACGTTGATATGGTCGTCGCCCACACCCCATCGCTGTTTCGATATCGTGGGAAAAACGGTGGGGCGGTCTCAGGCGACACTATCGCCGAGCACATAGTAGTAAACCCGGGCCTCGCCGAGATCGTATGGCGATCAAAGCAGGTGAATACCTCCCGGCCCTGCGATGGCTCCAGCACACCATTGCTAGTGTTTGTGGTCCGGTGCACTGGTGAGGCTGTCAGGTGATCAATCACAAACTCATTTGACCACGATCCGCAATCGCCGACCGTGCCGAAGCTAACTGAAGCGAGATCGTGTCCTCGAAAGACCCCAGAGCGTGGAAACGGTGCGCAGCCACCTGCCATAGCCCAGCAGCCACTGCTATCCAGAAAGGAACGAGCCTTGTCTATTGAGTGCTCCATTTCACCCAGACAATCCAGCTCGTTCTCCTGCAGGCCCTCCATCGCGGAACTGCGAGACTCGTATCGGGCAAGAACAGGCCCGTCATCGCTTGCGCAGAATTCCCCGTCCCCTACATGGGCATTCCTAGAAAAAAATCGTGGCAGAACATCGTCATCAATCCTACAGAGTACCCTTCTTCCACATGACAGTAACAGATAGTTCATACTGGCACCCACGTCGACTTCCTTGGACTCACTATTGAGCCCCAGTAGGAACTTAGCCTCATTCGCCACTTGGAAGCCGAGACGTTCAACGATCGCCTCGTAAAGAGCTGCCTTCTCTCGCTGCCCCACCACGGAGATAGGTAGACCGAACTGTTTCCGGAACCCAGCGACGATCTGTGTTGTCGAGGCCTGACTCTCTGGCTCTACACTAGCATCCACTACTACCACCCGAGGTGACTGGCCGTGCTTGCGGAAGTTTGCTCCAAATCCCGCCAACGCACGCGACACATATTCTGGTCGATCCTTGGTGACGAATGCGACGGTTAGAGGGCGCCGGTTCCTCTTCGCTATCGACACATCTCGTCGCCCTGCACTCGCATCGTCATCCACACCCACTAACAACTGAATATCGCAAAAATGCTTGATCAAGGCTGTTACGCCGACGGCGCTTTCCACAAGCCCGGAGTTGATCAGTGCACGCGTGTGCTCATCTATGGTCCTCGGGACGCTGCACAGCCTAAGACCCTCTATTACCTGTATCGGTAAGCGCCTAATCTCTAGAGTCTTCTCCAGCAAGACATACATCATTCTGTCTTCGACCCGAAGGACATTGAATTGGGCTGATCGCACCAGCTCACGACGATCAGTGCTAGCGTTGTCCCGCACCATAACGAAATGCGTCACCTTCCTTCCATTCTGCTCAGTAACCGTTGATCGATCTCGATGTACTTCACGCTAACCTGTCGCTGCTGGCCGGCGATTACCGTAGCAGATGTCAGACTCCGAGATACCTGTGAGATTAGATTGCTATATCCGGCAGGTGACGCCGGTAACTCTTTGACTACGACCAAGGAATATGTCCCGGCAGCGAGTGTTGAGATCTCAAACGTCTCGTCAGCAACTACAGCCGATGCGGTAACGCACGTGGCGCAAAGACTTCCGTCGTCATTGTGTTTAAACACCAGCACAGCAAGTGGCCGTAGGTCCTTAATCTCTTCTCTATTGGAGATGCTCGTCACAAGTCGGCCGGTTCCCTCTTTGATCTCAATCTTTACGCCATCCCGCCGCGCGCTGGTCCCAACTTCGATATAGTGGTCCGTGCTGTCATAGTCATCGCTTTCGATGTTCTTTATATAATAACCCTCAGGAAGAGGTATCACTAACACCTGGTATGTTCCTGCCAGGACGGACGGGAACAGTGCTGTACAGTCCTTCGATAGCTGTATTTCGCTTTTTTCTCCTGGTCGGCTCCGCCGATCAACCGGTGTTAGAACCACCGTCCTTTTTGACGCACAGTCAAAGGGGGCTGAACTCGGCTGCACCGGCGCGACAACAGATATCCTCAGTGGCGCATTTACAACGGCCGCTAAGTTTATGACGGTTGCCTTCTCCCTAGAGACCGTCACGGTATCGCTTGCACTCACGAGTAACGATGTCCCAGCAGTTCCGCTTACTTCAAAGCCATAGGTTCCCGAAGGAAGTCCACATACGCTCAGGCGGCGTCCTCCGCCTGAGATGATTCGGTCGGCGATATCCACCTTTCCTTTGTGCAGTAGAGCCGTCACCGTCAGTACTAGTGACACCTCGTCACGAGATGGAACGTCAGCGCTAAGCGTCACATTGATGGTGTGACATGTATCACTTTGGGGCGGGTGCTCGATCCTGATGGAACGAGGTTGCGTGTCCACTACCTCTACCGGAAGAGCGGTGGAACCCCCTCCCGCGGGATAGAAGTTGACCCCTGCTTGAATGGTCTCAGCGCCACCTCGGCCGGACTTTTCGGATGTCGTGAATAGATACTTCCCAGGCAGCAGCTTTTCAGCCCGAAACGACCCGTCCGGACGAGTGGCTCCACTCCATACCTTCCTCCACATAACAGGCCCTTGGTTTTCGATCCTGATCAACGCGTCTACCACGATGTTGGCAAGCGGCGCGCCTTCAGGAGACAATACTGTTCCGGCTACTTCGAGTAGCGGAAATAACGTTAGATCGGCCTTGACCACAGATGGCGCCTTGGAGACCAAGATTGTTACTATGCTGGCCGCAATGCCATCCACTGAGCTAAAGCCAGCGGCAGAGGCGGTAAGTGAGTACGGTCCCCGAGCGAGACTGCAGAACTCAAACTGTCCTTGGTCGTCTGTCGTCGTACTGTTAACCACTTTACCCCGAAGGTGCCTGATTCGCACCGATGCGCGTGGGAGTGGTCGGTTAGACAGGTGGTCCGTTACCACGCCGATGACTGCACTAGCGGTTTCTTTGGAGTCGGAGCACGCAGCGATGCCCAGACTGGGAGCAAGGACGGAGAGCACCCCGCCAAGTATCATAGGCCATGGGGAAGCCCGACGCGCCACTATCACCGTAGGTACTGTCATAGTAGTGGCCTTAGTTAGCGGGGGAGTACGAGCAACTGGACTCTATCGCCCCGTGTCCCTCAATTGTGGCCGTAATTCCGCGAACATTTAGGATCTTTACTCCTAGATCACATTCTGAATACCGACTGTAGGTACAATCGATAACCACTTCGCGATCGGGGGGCAATTCAATGGGCGCTCTAACTTCAAGTTCATCCCGAGGAATATTCAGTACGTTTTTATGGTTAACTAAAGAAAAGTGATCTCTCTCTCGAACGTCCAAGGCCACGAATGGTGCCTTCGTCGGAATGCTTCTTGTGAACTCCTTGATGCTATCGGGTTGCGTTTTCCAGAACGTCTCACCAGATACAGAGGCGGCAGCGGCGGCAAGGAGGTTGTCGAGGACTGGCTGCTGAGTTCGCGCCCGAAGAGTTCCGCCGAATATTCGCATGATAACGCCATTATGGTTGAGAATTACTATCGTTGGCGTCACAATCGGCGACAGATTGAGTCTTGAAGGATCAAGAGACTCTGTCATAAGCATTCCCATTTGACGATAGAGCGCGACTGGAGATAATGCAAGAGACGACAACAGTGATTTTCGGCTAGATACATCTACTCGGTATAGGGGGAGCTTGAGATCGTCTCGTAGGTGTCGAGCAAGCTCGACATGCTTTGGATGATTGTCGATTGAATAACGGCAACTGAGGGACGTGAGCAACACTACGCTCATGGTCGAGGCGAGGATCGGCTTTCCATCTATTGATAGAACTTTGCCGATTCCGATTGGTGGATTAGGAGGAAGCCTGTTGTGAGTTGAACTGTCTGAAAGAAGATACGTCTTTCCTGCCATCATGGCGGCCGTAATCCCGAGCGCGGCTGCGGAGATGCGGCCGACTTCCAAGAGTAGTGTACGTAATGAGATAGACATGTCTTAACCTGTACGCAAATAGATAGTATCGGTCGCTAAGGAGCCTGGTATGCAGACTTTAATGCAGAAGCTTCGATGGGTGAGGGGGGGCGATAGGTATCGACTACCAAGTAGGCCCCGTTCGTATTTAGGTAGTAGAAAACCCATCGAACGACCTGCGTTCTGGACCCCCACTTCGGTGGTACGTTGACCACCATAAGATCAGAAAGAACCCTTTCGAGCGACTGTTTGATAGAGACGTGTGGGGCGCTAAGAACTGATACAACTGCAACGTGACCAGTTGAATCGAAGCATATATCGACCGCAGCGACTCCCTGCGCCTTTTCCTTTTTCGCTTGGGAAGGATATTGAAGAAGAGGCTCTTTCGAAACGCCTAGTTTTCTGAGCGCTGCGACATGTATTCGCCTTGGAGGTGCCGTTTGGCCGGGCAATAGCGTCGTCGCACAGCCGTAAACGTGACTGCTGGGAAGCAGAATAAGTATCGTGAGTTGGATAAGAACGATCATCAATGACCTATTGTAAGTGAGGGCCTGAGCTCGGACCGCAGGGCAAAACAGCCTCTGCGCCGACCACTCGCTTTAAGTGAGATACTACTGTATCTCAGTGTCCGTACAGTCCAAACAGGAGCGTAGGCTTGGAGATAACTTATAGGTAGTGCAGGTAAAGTCGGAGGTCTTGGTCTTGAACGTGGCACCCAGACAGGGCGCCACGTTCGCGAACTGAAGAGAACAGGCGTGCGACTAGGAACTCGCTGAAGAATGCTCTACAGGCCCCAATCGCCCGATTTCAGTCGACTCGGTCGTCAAGAGAATCACTGAGTTACGGCTGACAGACGGGGTGGTCTGGCACCGGTTTCACACAAAACAGGGGTCTTTCAGCAAGTTGCTAGGCGCTGCGACAATCGCCACTAACGACACATCCCCCGGTGACCGAGGTGCAGGTGGTAGATCCATTAACATAGCCGTCGTCACAATGGTTGTCGCCCGTACCCTCACATTTATAGCATGCCTCTACAACAGGCGTGGCTCCTAGACTGGACCACATTACCCCAGTTAGCAATGCCGTGCTAACCGATCTCAATACGAACGGAATATTCATGCGTTCACCTTCTGTAATAGTCTTTCGATCTAGATGAGCGACGTATTCGCGCCCAAATCGGTCGAAGATAGAGGGAGATTAACATGGAAAGCTGGAAAAAAAAAGAGAAAATTGATGCGTATTGTGGACTTGTCGTTGCTGGTAATGTGTCACTGTGCAGTATGCGCACGGCCAACCCCAGCCTTGCGCGAATCCCCGTTTCGGTCTAGTCCATTCTCCGTCTGACCCATGCCGACTGAGTCAGTTCCGCCACCTCGCTCACCTTCCGGTCCCCCAACCCCGGCAGCACATCCCCCAGATACTCCCGCACCGGCACCCCCATCCTTCGGCAGCTCTCCATCACCGACAAGATCGCCGCCACGTTCGGCCCCGCCTCCACGCTCCCGACGTGGATCCAGTTCTTCCTTTTATGTGCAGGTGCACATAATGCAGAGCGTTTTTAGCTCGGCATTTGCTTTTAAGCACGATCAAATACATTCTGAGGTTTAAAAGAGGCCCTCTCATGCTGAGCCTCTTGAGCTAAAGATGGGAGGTCGGAGGATTTCCGGCCTGCAACTATCTGGCGCGAATAGCCTCATCTCTCGATCCCGCCTCGCTCGCGTTCTAGCCCTCGGCCCTTCTGGAGTTGAAGCGCCTGCTGATAGACCACCTGCAGTGCCTGGTCTGTAAACTCCACGCGCATCCCATGCTTCGCCGCTGCCAGCGCAATTTGCTTCTTCTGCTCGTCGGTCCCAAACACTTCCAGCCTCGGACCAAACTTCTGCACCGCCATTTCCAGGCCTGCGACCAGCGTAGCCTCGCGCTGATCGAGCAGGTGGATCTTCTGCCCCACGTCGAGCAGTGCCTGTTTGCCGTCAATCACGTACGCGACGTGCCCCGTGCGCTGGTCGACGGACCCTTGGAGTGTTTGTAAATCCGTGAAGAGCTTTCGTCTCCGCAATTGCTCCGTCACGTCAGAGGTATCGCTCCACTCTCGCCAATCGCCGACTCCCCCGCTCTGTATGCTCACCGCACCAGCTGGGCCAACCATCTCCGCCACGCGCCGCCGGTCCTGATACAGGAAGCCTCGAAGCTGGCTGATGGCGGACGCATCCCCCTGCGCGGCTCGCTCGGCCACCCACTCCCGGTAGTTCTTCGGCCGGTGCACGGCGCGGTCTTCCAGAAGCCGCTGCTTGAGCGCTGCCCGTTCTCGTACCGCCTCCGCCGCCAGCACGGACCGAATCGCCCGCTTCTCGATGTAGCCGACAGAGAGCTTCCGCACCTCTTCCCGTTTGGCCCGGTGCACCGCGCCAAGCTTGCGCAGCTCCTCGCTCACCTGAACCCGGTACGCGGTCGATGCCTTGTCCGCGGTCGCCCGGTAGGCTCGATATTCTTTCTTGAATTGCTCCCGCTGGGCTGCTCTTTCCGCTCGCCGGCTGGCGCGCTTCTCAGGATCGCGCTTCGGTTGCGGCTGGTAGGTCTGCTCTGTATCCCGCACTTGTACAAATCGCTTGGGCGATTCCCACTCCCCCAGCTGCTTCTCCGTCCGGGCTCGATTGGCTTTGCCGGAGAAGTTCTCGCGAAATACGCTCGACGCCTTCACCCGCAGTTCGCTGTCACTCGCGCGAACTACATAGCCGCCCCGTTCGGCCTTTTCGATCTCCAGGCCGTACTTCCGCATAAGCTCATGGACATCCTGCCAACCCTTCTCCCCTTGGCGCAATAGATCGCGAAGAGATTCAGCCGGCTTACCCTTCGCATAAGTCTCCAGGCTCTCGGCATCCTGGAAGCGTTCCAGCTTCTGCGCCGCCCGCCCCACATCCGGATTGCCGTGCTCCCGATGCGATTGCATCTCTTCCCGTGAGTTCTTTACGGCCCGGCCCAGCTGCGCATCCCACCGGTAGAGACCTGGCGAATGCTGCCAGCCCTGCTGATGCTCAATCTCCCGCAACGATTTATCGAGCTCGCGTTTGCTGAAGCCCGGATAGTGAGCTTTGTAGGTCTCCGGGTGAATTCGATTGATGAGCACATGGACGTGGAAGTGCTCCCGGTCATCGTG
>JADCBH010000034.1 GCA_020253595.1 Brevundimonas sp. | reverse complement strand
TCCAGAATGTCCACCCGGTCTTCCCTGCCCTCCCGCGCCCGCCGCAACACCGCCAGCGTATGGTCCTTGCTTCCATCGTTGACCAGGAGAAACCGGATGCCGTCATGCGCCGCCGCATAGGCCGCGAACCGCTCGAAGGGAAAACGTTTCTCTTCGTTGTAACAGGGAATCACAATCGTACATGGCTGGTTCATAATGTCATGGAAGGCTGCTGGGAAAGCCCTTCATTGTTTCCCCTGGAACAGCAAAGACTCTTTTGGGCTTACGGTCGTCTCTTTTGGCTTCATCATCGCTGCCATGCGACTATCGAGCGGCTCCTATCAGGCCGAATTCGACGCCCATGCCGATGAATCCTCTCATCTAGTATCGATGCTTCTGGTGCGCAGCGATATGGCCCAGCGGCCCCGGCCCAATGCCATTCCCTGGGCCTTGTAGTATTACACACACTACCCCAAAGTGGCCATTGGCCAGTAGCCTCCCGGCTACTACATCCTACAAGGACTCTGGTAGCTCATCCTTCCTCCCAGCCGGGCATCGGCCATGTGGTTGAACTGGCTTCTCGACGCTGTCTGCCTGTTGCTGTTTCTCTCCCTCGCCCGCCGCGCATTCCGTGCATCCGCAGTCTGGCGCCCGCCATTGCCGCCAGCCTCGCTCTGTTCGCCCTTCCGGTCGTGGAGCAAGCAGTCTCCCGGGTAATGGGTACGAATTCCCTTCTCCTCACTCTTCGTGATAGCCGCCGGTTCCTTTGGGCGGCACTTCCACGTCTATTGCATGGTCGGGGTGCCCGCCGTGGGCGGCACGCTGCTGGCCGCCGCTCTTCTTTTGCAGTACCGTTTCTTTGCCAGTTTGTCCGCCTGGGCCAGCTTCTCCCCCGCGGTGTCCCTGCCCTGGGGCGCCATTTTGCTGCTAGAACTCACCGGAGCCGGTACACTGCTCCTGGCTGCCGCCAATTCTGTCTTCACCTGGGAATCCCCCCATCCGGTGCCCCCCGCCGCTTTTTCTGTGGTCTTAACCAATTCTCTTTGTCTCTTTCTTTCGTCCGCTCCATGCGGGGATCACGCCACTGAATCGCCGTCCGTATCGGCACTTCTTCTGCTCGCCCTCTACGCCTACGACTGGCTCACCCGACGCACCCTCTGGGCGCCTGTCGTCGCCTCCTTCCTTACACTGCTTCCCTTCGCGTACGAGTTCTATACAGAGATGCGGGCCGGCTGGGCTGGACCGATCTTGCCCGCCAGATCCCCCGCCGCGCCCGCATGCCCATATCGTCTCCACTGGGCTGGCGTGAAAGACCATGTATGGCCGTCGCCACCCTTTCCGACCAGCGTCCAACTATTATCATCGTCCGCGCCAACAAACTTCTTGCCCATACGGACTCGAACGGCTATTGCTACCGCCTGCTTGTTCACAGCAACGACGTCGTCGAGCGGAAGATGGACGAAACCACAGTCGGCGTCGTTCTCGACAAGATCCCAATCAAACAGGTTCTGCGGCCGTCTTTCCGCGCCCATCACGCCCTCCTCGCTACCACTGTCGGCGGCCATCCGACCTCGAAACGATGCGCTGCCAATGCCGGCCTGATCGCCGAGGAAGCAATCGGGCCACTGTAATCACAAACGAGAGTTTTCGATAAGCCGCGCAGCGTTCCCTTTTCTGTACGTAGAATCAACAGGATTCCTTTCTCACAAAGGGTTCTTAAAATGATATTCTCGCTTCATTCTAGTTTAATGAGTTTCGATAAGGAGATCCCCACCTGGCCATGCTGATCGGTTACGCGCGTGTTTCTACGCAGGATCAAAACCTGGATCTACAGGTCAAGGCTTTGACTGAAGCCGGTTGCAAGAAAGTCTTCAACGACAAAATTGGCGGAAGTCACGCGGAACGGCCTGGATTAGCCATGGCACTGGCCATGCTGCGCGAAGGCGATACCCTGGTTGTGTGGAAGCTCGACCGGTTGGGCCGGAGCGTCAAGAACCTTGTCGAGCTGGTCGGTAAACTTCATGGGCAGGGTATTCAGTTCCGAAGCCTCACCGATTCTATCGACACGAGTACAGCCTCTGGTCGGTTTTTCTTCCATGTGATGGCCAGTCTGGCCCAAATGGAGCGGGAACTGGTGGTCGAGCGCACCTGCGCCGGTCTCCAAGCGGCCCGTTTGCTTGGCCGCAAAGGCGGTCGAAAACGAAAGATGACCGATAGCAAGGTGGCATCGGCCAGGAAACTGCTGGCCAGCGGCGTTCCTCCTAAAGAAGTCGCTAGTAACCTTGGCGTCTCTGTTCCGACTCTCTATCGCTGGATTCCCGCCTGTTCCCGGTCGTAACGTAACGCCGGAACAGGTCAAAACAATGGAGTCTGCGACTGACAGAAATCGTCAAATGACGGCAGATCCAGATCCATCGCCAACTCCTGGCGCAGCATACGCAGGGAGTACTCATCAATCACTTGCGCGGGCCATCCTTTCGCCATAGTATTCATTTGCAGGACCTGCTTTCGCATCGCCGCCAGCCGACGCTTCAAAAGCGGCTCCGGTATGTTGCTGGCGATGTAGGCATCGGTATTTTCAGCCAGAAACTGGTCGTATCGCTCCATCCAGGCGTAGCGTTCCACTTCCTTGCGGGCCGCCTGGGCCTGTTCATTCTCGGTCTGCTCGGCGGCGGCTTCCTGCAGGTGGCGCCGGCGCGTACTCATAAATGAGGCCGGCACCGGATGGTTCGATTGCAGTATGTAGATGAGAAAACCGGGAATGTTCTGGATCGCTCCCGCCGTCAGCGACTTGCGCGCAATCTCTGTATCGGCCCATTCAATCTGATCCATTGCCAGTTGATCCTCGGGCATGTTGAGCAGGAGGTTCCTGGCTTTGTCTTCTCTTACCCCGCGATCAACCAAAGCCTTGACGATATTGTTCTGATCCGGCAGCAGCAAAGCCTTCGGCTGCGCCGGTCGTCGCAGATCCGCACTGCTGACAAATGCCTCCCTGGCCCACATGCGGAGCTTGAAATCGGTGCCATCGGCCGTTTCGCCTATCTCCCAGTTGGAGAGAAACTCCTGCTGGCGTAATTCGTTCAGGCTCGGCGCCAGCTGCTGTCGGATCCGGGAAACTGCCTGATATTGCTGAATACCCAGCAGCGAACAGAGTTGCGTGTATCGTTTTTCGCAATACTGCTCCCGGCTGGCGTAAAGCCACATTTGCAACAGCGGCAGCAGCGCCTTCCCGATATGCAGTTGCAGTCTCCGGTAGACGTCATAATTCACCGGCAGCGTGTGGCGGTTGTTCAGATTGTCCAGTTGCCAGTCACTCAGCCACACATAATTTTCCTGTGCCAGCGTACCATCCTCGAGCACTTCGCCCATCGCTACCGCCCGATGGAAGACGTGAAACATATCGCGGGCATACTTCTTCTTCCCCGCCAAAAAAACGACCCCTTCCGATTCAATACCGGTAAATGTCATCCGCCGCAGCCAGACCGATATCTCCTGGTAATTCTTCCCTCCCTGCGTCATTCCCAGAATGGACAGCATCTCACCGGAAGAGAACTGGACCGGATTTCGGATCTTGCCATCCTGGCCACGCATCCGTTCAACCAATTTTTGAAAAGCAAAATACTTGTCCTGATCAGCAGTTGTCGGCAGACCGAATTCGGCTACTGGGAAAATTGTTGCCCGAGCGTCTACCCTCTGTCCCGTACTTGAACGTATTTTGACCTTAATCGTCTTTACCGAGAGACCTACCAGTTTTTTGCTCGAAGGCGTAAAAAAACCAATAGTATTGAGATTCTTCTCAACACGCACCACTTCGGCTTTCTGCTGGCCTGCGGCGAAGAGTTTCTGCTGTTTTGGCTGCGAGTCTCTCATGCAAAGTGGGATGACCGTACAGCGATCTTTACACAGGCAGGCAGGCATGACAAGAACATTTCCAGCCCTGTTTGTTTGAAAACACATGAGAAAACATATGAACAACTGTAGTATTCCTGATCCCGTTGAAAGCAAAGAGGATAGTGGCAATTCTGTTACGTTGAAGTACGGGTTCCTTACGTTGAGGTACGGGTTGGCTTATGTTGAAGTACGGGTTCCTTACGTTGAGGTACGGGATTTCTTCCTTGGAAGTACGTCCGGCGAGCCCCAAACTGGGCAAAGGCGTTGGTATGGCCCGCGAAAGCACCGTCGAAGACGCCATAAGAAAGAAGAATATGCTTTTAAATCATATAGTTGCAAAGATTCTTACTTTGAAGTACTTCCTCACCACGTAGCGGGAAACCTGTGGCGTTCTCCTGGCCAAACCGAAGCGGCCGCCGCAAGCCGCTTTATATCAATCACTTCCGGACGATGTTCCTTTGGAGTACGGTTGCCGTGACCCAATACAGGCTGAAATACATAAAGACGTAAAGAGGTATAGATATACGTAAAGACATATGGTATTCTTTCTCTATGCCTTACGTCATCGCCGTCGCGAACCAAAAAGGCGGCTGTGGCAAAACCACGATCTCCATGAACCTCGCAGCCTGCTTCTCCCGTGTCGGCTACAACGTCCTCCTTGTCGACGCCGATCCCCAGGCCAGCGCCATGCAGTGGCGCAACAACCGCGAGGAAAGTGCTCTCCCCTTCCACATCCAACCCTACCCCTTCCCCACTATCCATAAAGAACTCCCTGCCCAATTCGAAAAAGCCGGTTACGACCTGGTATTCATTGACTGCCCGCC
>JADCBH010000339.1 GCA_020253595.1 Brevundimonas sp. | reverse complement strand
CCCCGGCCCTTTCCTTTCGCCCCCTCCCCCGGGACCGGACCAAGCGGTCGTCCTCGTCATTGTTTCCGCGAAGGTTGTTCACGCTCTGTAATGGGGTACGGCCTTTGAGGCGGGCGTGGGGCTTGGCGAGGTTGTAGCTGTGCGTCCAGGGTCCGATGGCCACGGCCCTCTCCAGGAAGGCCGTGGTGTCTTCCTCGCGCTCGGAGGGCAGGATCTCCGTGTAGGCCAGCCGACGCCGCACAATGCCCATCGTCGAGACGGCCATCCCCAGCACATGGGCGATCTGGGGGCTGCTCAGCCGTTGGCGACGCAGCCGCTCGGTCTCTGCCACCCGAAGCTCAGGCGTCCTCGGCGCCCCGCGCTCACGAGTATCCACGTCTGCTTCATTTCAACTTTACAAGTTTGGTGGACGTTGCGCAGGCAATGATCTGTCCCTCTGCGTCGATCACCTCGGCCTGAACGATGGCTGTCCGTCCCGCATAGGCCAGCACACGGGCGACAGCATCCACGGCCCCGGGACAAACGGGACGCACGAACCTTACGCTGAACTCGGTGGTGACGGGCCGAGCGTCAGCGCCTGCCTTCGCCCGTACTGCCGCGCCCAAAGCGGCATCGAGCATCGCGGCGACCAGCCCTCCTTGCACGACGCCATCGCCGTTGCAGAACTCGGGTCGCGCCTCGAACCGCAAGCGAACATGCCCTTCGCGATCGGCGGCGATTATCGTGCGCCCAAGCAGCAGTGCGATCGGAGGTTGATCACCATTCAGTCGCTCAGCGAGGTCGATCATGTCTTGCAACTCCATTGGAACATTGACGGGCAACCCGAAAGTGATATAGATATCACGCTATGAAACAAGCTTCTGCTCAACCATTGGGCCGCCTCGTAGCAACCCAAGACGCGGCGTGGACAGCGCTGGAACCTGGCGTCGACTATGTGCTGCTGAAGGCTGATGCCGACGGGATCACGACGCTGACGCGCTTTGCCGCTGGAACGATCGGCGGATGGCATACCCATCCGGGGGGAGAGGAACTCTTCGTGATTTCGGGCCAGGCAAAGATTGGCGGACGCATTCTGAGTACTGGCGACTATGTCGAGACTCAGTCAAATGAAGGGCACCGTGTCGAAGCCTTGGTCGACACGCTTCTTTTCGTACGCCTGCCCCAGCTCCCGATTTACGATGTCGTTTCGCCAGACGAGGAGCAGGGAGACATCGCATGATTTTCCGAGCAACCGCCCCGGTCATGCGACTCACCGCATAGGCGCCACCCGCAAAGGTCCGAGGCCGCTGGCGGACTCCGATTCTTGAGGGCGAGGTTCGCCTGGATCCGTGGGGCGTTGAACGAAGCGGCAAGCTTGTCACCTCAACGCAGGTCGCGGCCGAGCCGGACCTGCGGAACGGGAAGAATGCCGATGCAGAGCCACGGGTCCGTCGTTTGAAGGGGCTCATGTTCGTGACCCGCCGGGAAGGCGGTCCAAATGTCAGAATGGATGGTGAGGTCTATAATCCCGGCGATTGGCTGGCCTTCTCGGCTGAACGGCGCCTGATCGACGCCAACCATGTGCAACTCGGGGGCTAAGTCATCTACCCGCGTTGCAAGACGGAGACCTGGGCCCTCATACCCTGAGGAAACAGAAGACGATTTGGGGCCCCTCAGCCGGTCAAGGGCCTTAGCCGTCAACGCGGTCCAGTCTCCCGGGGCGAGCCCGAGATCATCCATTTCCGCGTCCGCAGCAGCGCCGCACAGTCTTTCGACCGTCGAAAGCCCGCCCTTTCCCGATGGCTGGCGCCGCTCGGCGAAGCCTGCATGGTGCTCGCTATCTTTGCCCGCTCATCGTCCTGCGATCTCTCATGAACGCGGATGAGAATCTCGGTCTTCTCGGCAAGATGGCGATCGAAGGTCTGCGGGGCGTAGCCTGCGACACGAGCGATCCGGTTGATATCGGGCCCGCCAAAGCTCGCCGTATTGAACTCCGTACCTCCAGCCGCAAGGAGCAACGTCCTCGTGTCGCCCTTGGGTGCGCAGGGTTTCTTGACTTCAGTCGTGATTATGTGATACGTATATCACTAAATTGATCGCTTCAGCCGCGCCTGTTGAGATCTGCCCCTCTGGTGGAGCAATCGCCGAAGATGTCGCCAAGCCTTGCCGCCTTGAGCGCCGCAGATGGCGCAGACTTTCCGGGCCTGCCCTCCGGTGCGCGCCTTGTCGTCAAGCGGTGGGGCCGCGGCTTGCTGGTTCCGTGTCTGAACGCATCCGGCCATGGGAGCGGTGACTTCGTTGGCCTGGCTGAACGATTGGATTCGGATTTCGAGCCAATCGCGGTCGACCAGCCGTGGATGAACTGGTCTCCGCCGGACCGATCTGCGGGGCTGGCGCCGGGCAAGGCGGGCGGCCTTGCGCCTCTCGATGGGGCCGCGCGCTTCGTGATCGGTCACATGGAGTCCTTCTTCCGCGCGGGCAAACGCGGCGCGGTTTGGTTCTTCGCGGCCGTCGCCGCGCACTGCCGGTTCGTGGTGCTGTCTGGGTGGCCTGCGCGTGCGCACCGCGCGCGTTTTGTTGCGGCTGGGCGCGACCTTGCCCCTATGCTGGCCAATGCATGGACGGGCCTCGGGGGGCCTGTCAGGGACCTCAGGGCCCTCGCTCCAAGGCTTACCCTGCCTTTCTGGCTCGACTTGGCGCGCCCCAAAGCGGCGGTCGCGCACATGCCGGTACACCGGGTTGCCCTGTTTCAACGCAGACACGGCGCTTTCCGAGAGGACCCAGGGGCGTTCGTCGCAACCTTCCGAACTCTTGTCGTCAATGTGCAATCCAGGAGGCTAGCATGAGCCATTACGAAAACATCCTCGCCAGTTACGACGCCATCCATCGGTCCCCGCTGAACCGCGCAACGCATGCCATCGGCATTCCCCTGATTGTGACTTCGGTCATTGCGGTGACAAGTTACGTTCGGCTCCCCGGCCAGGGGGCTTGGGAACACGCCAACCTCGCCACCGCGCTGGCGGTCCTGACCGTGGCGATCGTGCTGCACTGGTCGCGACTGGCGGGCCTTGCTTATCTGATCCTGATCGCTGCCTGTTATGCTGTGGCCCATTCAGTGACCACGCACTTTTCGGGCCTCACAGCAGCCGGCATCATCGCGGCGGGCTTCGTCTTGGGATGGGTTTTCCAGTTTATCGGCCACGGTTTCGAAGGCGAATCGCCGCAGTTCGTCAAGCGTCCGGAGAACCTGCTGCTCGGTCCCGTGATGATCATGGCCGAAGTGTTCCCCGCTATTCGCCCGCGGAACTTGAGCGCCACGGTCGCGACCTCGGCCGCGGAGAATAAGCAGTGATCGGCCTTCGCAACCTCGCCGGCCCGGCCGGCGTCGCCATTCTCGGCCGAACGCTGATGGCGCTCCTCTTCATCCTCGCGGGCGTGGCAAAAGTCATCGATTCCAAGCCTGTCCTGGACCAAATGCAGGCGTTCTCCGTGCCAACGGTGCTGTTCCCAGCGGTCGTCGCCTTGGAGCTTGGCGGGGGCTTGGCGCTACTGTTGGGCTGGCGTCTGCGGGAGGTGGCTGCAGCTCTCGGCATCTTCTGCGTACTGGCAGCGTTTATCTTCCAT
>JADCBH010000338.1 GCA_020253595.1 Brevundimonas sp. | reverse complement strand
GTCGAGGCCCTGGCCGCCGAGGGCGAGGTGATCGACGCCTGCGTCGTCGGAGAGCCGTCCTCGCTGCAGCGACTGGGTGACACCATCAAGATCGGGCGGCGCGGGTCGCTGAACACCTGGATCACGGTTCATGGCAAGCAGGGGCACGTCGCCTATCCGGACCGCGCGGCCAATCCCGTGCCGGTTTTGGTCCGGTTGCTGGCCCGGCTGGACGCCCATGTGCTGGATCAGGGCTATGAGGCCTTCCAGCCGTCGAACCTGGAACTGACCACCGTCGACGTGGGCAATCCGGCTTCGAACATCATTCCCGCCGAGGCCAAGGCCCGGCTGAACATCCGCTTCAATCCGGCCCAGACCGGTGACGGCCTGATCGACTGGCTGAACCGCGAGGCCGGGGCGGTGCAGGCCGAGACGGGGTTGCGGATCACGCTCGAACACCTGTGCTCGGGCGAGGCCTTCCTGACGCCGCAGGGCTGGTTCACGGCCGCCGTGCAGGATGCGGTCGAGGCTGAGCTGGGGATCCGGCCCGAGGCCTCCACGACCGGGGGGACATCGGACGCCCGATTTATCCGCGCCATATGCCCTGTTCTGGAACTGGGCCTGGTGGGCCAGACCATGCACCAGATCGACGAGCGGGCCCCCGTGGCCGAGATCGAGGCCCTGACCGGGGCCTATGCCCGCGTCATCGAGACGGTCTTCGCCCGCGCGGAACCTTGAAGAGACGGCGTTTCCCGGTCATATAGGAACGGTGAGGGAACGCGGCGGATCACCGCGCGCTGACTCTTGCAAAACGCCATACGTCGCATTTCACCACACGTTTCCACCACACAAGGACCACTGCCCATTCGCCGTCCGATGCAATCGCCGCCCGTGAAAGACGGGCCGCCCATGAACCACGACATCCGCGCTCCCCGCGTCCTGCTGATCGACCAGCATGGGGAAAAGCAGGGTGTCATGCCGACCTCCGCCGCTCTGGAGGCTGCCGAGGAGGCGGGGCTGGACCTGGTTCAGATCGTGTCGACGTCCGAGCCGCCGGTGGCCAAGATCCTCGATTACGGCAAGTTCCGCTTCCAGGAGCAGAAGAAGAAGGCCGAGGCGCGCAAGCGCCAGAAGGTCGTCGAGCTCAAGGAAATCAAGCTGCGCCCCAACATCGACACCCACGACTATGAGGTGAAGGCCAAGGCCATGCACCGGTTCTTCGACGAGGGGGACAAGGTCAAGGTGACGCTGCGCTTCCGCGGCCGCGAAATGGCCCACCCGGAACTGGGCATGAAGCTGCTCAACAAGGTGCAGGCGGACTTCGAGGAGATCGCCAAGGTCGAATACGCCCCCCGCATGGAGGGCCGCCAGATGATCATGATCCTGGCGCCGAAGTAGACCCGGCCACGCGACCAGCCGTCTCTCGCCCGAAGCCTCGGCCTCCGATAGAAGCGGCTCATGCCCGATCGCTCGACCGTCTCCGCGCCCGCCGATCATGCCGACCGGCGGGCGCTGGTCGTGCTGTTCGCCATCGTTTTCATAAACCTGGTCGGCTTTGGCCTTGTCGTCCCCCTGCTTCCTTTCTTTGGCAGCAGCCTGCAGGCCGAGCCGTGGCAAGTGGCCCTGATGTTCTCGGCCTATTCGATCGGCCAGTTCTTCGCGGAACCCTTCTGGGGGCGGCTGTCGGACAGGATCGGGCGGAAGCCCGTGTTGCTGATCACGGTCTGCGCCAATGCGGTCGGCTATCTGATGCTGGCCTTCGTGCCGAACATCTGGCTGGCCTTCGCGGTCAGGCTGTTCACCGGCCTGGGGGCCGGGAATGTCTCGACCGTCCAGGGTTATGTCGCCGACGTCACGCCGCCCGAGAAGCGTGCGGGGCGCATGGGCTTGATCGGGGCCGCTTTCGGCGCGGGCTTCATCGCGGGTCCCGGCCTGTCCGGTCTTCTGGTTCAGGAAGACATGGGTCGGCTTGGCTATCAGCTGCCCATTTTCGCCGCCTGCGGTCTGGCGGCGCTGGCGGCGCTCGGAACCGTCTTCCTGCTGAAAGAAAGCCTGGCGCGACGCGAGGGGCCGCCGCCGCCGCGTGAGCCCTTCCTGACCGGCGTTCGCCAGGCCGCCGACAATCCTGTCGTCTCGCGGGTGATCGTGGTGACCCTGATCTACATGGCGGGCTTCTCGGGCATGGAATCCACCTTTGGCCTGTGGACCGGGGCGCGGTTCGACTGGGGCGCGCGGGAGGTGGCCTTCTCGTTCATGGCGGTCGGGATCGTCTCGGTGCTGTGTCAGTCGCTGCTGACCGGGCGACTGGCGCGCCGGTTCGGCGAAAGCCGCGTGCTGGCCGGCGGGTGCCTGCTGTTCGGGCTGGGCCTGATCGGTCAGATGCTGTCGCCGGTCGGTTGGGCGGTTCCCGTCGCCATGGCCGTCGGCGCCTTTGGCATGGCGATGACCATGCCCAACATCTCGGCCATGATCTCGCGCGCCAGCCCGCCGGACCGGCAGGGAGCCATGCTGGGACTGAATATGGCGGCGAGCTCATCGGGGCGGATCGTCGGGCCGATCGTGGCCGGGGCCATGTTCTCCAGCCTGGGCCACAACTGGCCACTCGCGGTCGGGGCGGCCCTGACCATCCCGGCGGCCATCATGGCGATCAACGCCGGTCGCCATGTTCCGAGACCGGGGCTGGCTGCGGCTCCGGCGGAGTGATCCTGCCGCTTGCCATTCGGCCGCGCTTGGCCTAGAAACCGCGCCTTCGCGTGCGGACCGCCGGGCGAACAGGCATGCCTGGGCGGGACGAAAAGGACCCTTTGAGGTTCGACGGGCCCTGCGCCCATCAGAATGAGAGTCGAAAATGCCGAAACTGAAGACGAAGTCGGGCGCCAAGAAGCGCTTCAAACTCACTGCGACCGGCAAGGTGAAGGCCGGGGTTGCGGGCAAGCGTCACCGCTTGATCAGCCACAACTCCAAATACATCCGCCAGAACCGCGGCACCTCGGTCATGGCCGACGCCGACGCCAAGAAGATCAAGTCCTACATGCCCTACGCCTGATCGGCGCCCGGCAGACCTGATCGCATCGCACAGAGATTTTGAAGGACTAGACACATGGCACGCGTGAAACGGGGCGTAACGTCCCACGCCAAGCACAAGAAGGTTCTGGAGCAGGCCAAGGGCTTCTCCGGTCGCCGCAAGAACACCATCCGTACGGCCAAGGCCGCCGTGGACCGCGCCGGGCAATACGCCTATCGCG
Organism: Brevundimonas sp.; assembly: GCA_020253595.1. Taxonomy (GTDB): domain Bacteria; phylum Pseudomonadota; class Alphaproteobacteria; order Caulobacterales; family Caulobacteraceae; genus Brevundimonas. The sequence continues at coordinate 443 of JADCBH010000338.1, read as the reverse complement.
ACCGCCGCAACAAGAAGCGTTCGTTCCGCGCCCTGTGGATCCAGCGCATCAACGCCGCCGCCCGTCAGGAAGGCTTCACCTACTCGCAGTTCATCCACGGCCTGTCCAAGGCCGGCATCGAGCTGGACCGCAAGGTGATGGCCGCCATCGCCGCCGACGAGACGGGCTTCAAGGCCATCGCCGACAAGGTGCGCGCCGCCCTGGCCTGATCGGTCGAGCGAGAAATGACATGAAGGGCCGTCCGGGCGACCGGGCGGCCCTTTCGCTTGGGCGCAAAGAAAAAGGCGGCCCTTTCGGACCGCCTTGAGGTGGCATCATCGAGAATGAGGCGCGGAGGCGACAGGACCTGCGATTGCGGGTCCGGGTCGGGGGGCGTCGCCGCCTCCGCAGTCACATAACGGCGCACGGCCTATCGTGTTCCAGGCCAGACGAAGATTTGTTCC
>JADCBH010000337.1 GCA_020253595.1 Brevundimonas sp. | reverse complement strand
GATGCCCAGGGACACAGCCGGATGAAGGGCAATATGGACATCGAGATTGCGGTGGACATGCTCGAACTCGCGCCCCGCATGGACCACGCGATCCTGTTTTCCGGCGACGGCGACTTCCGCCGGGTGGTGCAGGCGGTGCAGGCCCGGGGCGTCCGCGTCACCGTCGTCTCGACGATGAAGTCCCAGCCGCCCCAGATCGCCGACGAGCTGCGCCGCCAGGCCGATACCTTCGTGGAACTGGCCGACCTTCTGGTCGACTACGGGAGGCCGAGAGGCGAGCGGCCCTGACGCCTACGTCCGTTTCTGACGTTTCGCCCGTCTAGAGTATGGGCATCGTCACCGCCTGGTGGGAGAAGTGAGAGTCACTTCCACCCTGCATCGCGACTCTCACCGCAGGAGCCCTCGTGACCCCCGAACCGCCCCGCGACTGCCCGCTCTGCCCCCGCCTCGTCGCCTACCGCGCCGAGAACGCGGCCCAGAACCCCGACTGGTGGAATGGCCCGGCCCCCTCCTTCGGCGACCCGGACGCCCGGCTGCTGGTCGTCGGTCTGGCCCCCGGCCGTACCGGGGCCAACCGGACGGGGCGCCCCTTCACCGGCGATGGCGCGGGCGTGATCCTGTATGACACCCTGCTCAGGACCGGGTTCGCCACCGGTCGCTACGACGCCCGGCCCGACGACGGCCTGACGCTCATCGACTGCATGATCACCAACGCCGTCCGCTGCGCCCCGCCGCTCAACAAGCCCACGCCCGCCGAGGAAGCCACCTGCCGCCCCTTCCTGATCGACCGGCTGGCCGCGCTTCCCCGTCTCAAGGTCATCGTCACCCTGGGCGACATCTCGCGAAAGAATGTGCTGAAGGCGCTGGGCCTGCCCGCCTCGGCCGCCCCCGCCGGCCATGGGGTGGAGGCTCCGGTCGGCCCCTACACCCTGCTCAACAGCTATCACTGCTCCCGGCTCAACACGAACACGGGCCGGCTGACGCCCGCCATGTTCGAGGCCATCTTCCAGCGCGCCCGGACCCTGATCGACGCCACGCGGTAAACGCGTCCTGAACCCTCTCGTCGCGCGACTGTTGTTCGCCGGACACACGAATCACATGTGCTTCGTGCTAAGCGAACCCAAGCGGAACATCCCCGCCACGCTTGCGTTTGAAGGGTTCAGCCGGGAGGGGCTGCCATGCGTAAGAAACCGTCTCTGTTCACCGCCCATGAGCGCCGGATCGCGCTCCTCGTCCTGATCACAGCCGGCGTCCTGACGCTGTCCATCATGGCGCTGGAGGGCCTCTTCCGACCCTCGCTCGGCCTCTACGGCGGCCCAATGTCGGCCCCCAGCCTTCCCGACGTGATCGACGCCCAGCCGCTGGCGAAGCTGTAAGCCGCGCTCGCGGGATGCGGGTAACGCCGATCACCGAAAGTTGAGTGCGGCTTGCCTAGATCGTTGTTATCGGACCGGTCGTTCGTTGGTAACCTCTGGCTGCACAACGGAGGCTTCCACAACGGAGGCTTCCACAACGGAGGCTTCCACAACGGAGGCTTCCACAACGGAGGAAGCCGTCATGAAAATGCTTGCTGCCGCCTTACTGCTGGGAGCGCTCGCGCCCTATCCGACTTCAGCGTCTCAGCCCGAACTGCCCCCAAGATCGCTCGCGCCGACGGAAGCGGCACAAGACTTGGATGACTGCCAGATCGCCTTCATCATCCGCTGCATGCAACAAGGTGGGTCCTATCAAGGTTGTGAGCTGGCGGCCCAGGGTGAAGTTTGTCCCTAGTCCGATCAGTGCGGCTTGGATTGCTGGCCCTAGCAGTTCTGCTGGGGCCAGTCCTCACTGCCGCTGCCGGCCAGGCTCAAGACGACCCCACCCAACTCGAAGAGATCATCGTCGAGGGGCGCACCCTGTCTGACACGGTTCGGCAGTTCGTCGATGAAGTCATAGCCGCACCGCTGGATCGCGGACCGGCGCGCTGGACCCGCAGAGTTTGCGTCGGCGTAGTCAACCTGCGGCCCGAAGCGGCGCAGGTCATTGCAGACCGGGTCGGCCTCCTCGCAGCGGAAACCGGCCTGCCCGTGGGCGAGCCCGGTTGCGGGCCGAACATTCTGGTTATGGCGACGGATGACGGTCCTGCTCTGGCGCAAGCGATGATGGTTTCCAACCCCAGGATATTTCGTCCCGGCTATGCCGGCGCGACGCTCGGCTCCGTCGCGCGCGAGCGTTTCCAGTCAACCGAAGACGCCATCAGATGGTGGCATGTCAGCATCCCGAGGCAAGTCGACAACAATGTAATTGCGGTACGTCTGCCCGGACTCACCCCCCCATTGGTGCGTCAGGACGCCAGCCGCCTGACCACCCGGATCTACAACGACTTCGCTGGCGTCTTCGTCATTCTCGACATCAACCGGGCGGCCGGTCTCTCCTTCCAGCAGATCGGCGACTACATCGGCATGGTCGCCCTCGCCCAGATCGACCCGGAGGCCGACACCCGGGGCAACGACACCATCCTGAACCTGTTCGAGGACGGCCGAGCCGTCGATGGCACCACCGACTGGGACCGCTCCTTCCTTGCATCGCTCTATGCCGCCGAGCTGAACCAGCGCCGGGCTAACGCGCAGGGCGGCGAGATATCCTCCATCATGATCCGGGACCGTCAGGCGGAAGAGCGGGACGATGACGACCCAGCGCCGGAGCGTTAAACCACCGAGGGTTGCCGCTCGCGGTTGTCGGACATACCGTTCTCCAAAGCCTTATCCGACGCGGAGGCCTGCCGTGCTGATCCCGACGTTCGCCATACTCGCCTTGCTGGCATCCAGCCCGGAAGTCGGAGCGGACCAGCAGCTACCGTCCAACATCCAGGACCCTGAGTCTACCGTCCTCGAAGATGTCGTCGTCGACGGGAGGCGGCTGGATCAGGCCATCGACGACTTCGTGGCCGACATCGTCGCCCCGCCGGTCAATCGGGGTCCGGCACGCTGGCATCGTCGGGTCTGCGTCGGGGCGGTCAACTTCCGCTCCGATGTGGCCCAGGCCCTCGTGGATCAGGTTTCCGCTGTCGCGGCGGATACGGGCCTCGAGATCGGCGAACCGGGATGCAGCGCCAACGTTCTTATCCTCGGAACCG
>JADCBH010000336.1 GCA_020253595.1 Brevundimonas sp. | reverse complement strand
GCACGATGACGAGGGTCGCCGGGTTCTGACGCTGGCGCGGTGGGGCATGCCGTCGTCGAGGAAGGCCCTTTTGGATGCGGCGACGAAGCGGGCGGACAAGCTGCGCGCCAAGGGCAAGGACGTCGACTTCGACGCCCTGTTGAAGATGGAGCCCGACGGGGGGACGACGAATGTGCGCAACACCAGCTCGGCCCACTGGAAGCCCTGGCTGACCCCGGAGCATCGGTGCCTGGTCCCGTTCACGGCCTTCAGCGAGCCGGGCCGCGACGCCGAGGGCCGCTACCGGCCGGTCTGGTTCACCCTGCCCGGCGAGGACCCCCTGGCCGTCTTCGCCGGCATCCACCTGCGCGGCTGGACGGGGGTGCGCAAGATCAGGACGGGGCTGGAGACCGCCGACCTGTTCGCCTTCCTGACGACCGAGCCGTCCGAGCCGGTGAAGTCGGTCCACCCCAAGGCCATGCCCGTGATCCTGACCACCGAGGAGGAACGCGACGTCTGGATGCGCGCGCCCTGGGACGAGGCGAAGGCGCTGCAGCGGGCGGTGCCGGATGGGGTGCTGGCTGAACTTTCCCCGGGCGAGTGAGACGGATCGGATGACTGATCGTCGGGTGGGACACTCGCCTCCGCATCACCGCCTCTGGCACGCCGGGCAGTAGAAGCTCGAACGCCCGCCCTGGACGATGCGGCGGATGACGGGGTGGGCGGGATCGCGGCGGCAGTCCTGGGCTTCGCGGCCATAGACGTCGAAGGCGTGCTGGAAATAGCCCTGTCCGCCCTCGGCATTGGCGAAGTCGCGCAGGGTCGAGCCTCCGGCCGCGATGGCCTCGGTCAGGACGTCGCGGATGGCGACGGTCAGGGCCTCCAGCCGGGGGCGGGACACGCGACCGGCGGGCAGGGTGGGTGAAATCCCGGCGCGCCACAGGGCCTCGCAGACATAGATGTTGCCCAGGCCCGCGACGTTCCTCTGGTCCAGCAGGGAGACCTTGATGTTCTGGGCCTTGCCCCGGAACGCCTCGGCCAGGTGGGCGGCAGAGAAGGCGTTGCCCAGAGGCTCGGGCCCGATGGCGGCGAACCAGGGGTGGGCCTCTACCGCGTCCGAGGCGATCAGACCCATGAAGCCGAAGCGGCGGGCGTCGGCGAAACCGATGCGGGTCAAGCGGCCGTCGGTGCCGGCGGCCAGGCTCATGTGCTCGTGCTTGCCGACGCTGGGGGCGGCGGTCTCGAACTCACCCAGCTGATCGCCATCCAGGGTGAAGCGGCCGGTCATGCCCAGGTGGGTGACCCAGGTCTCTCCGGTCGAGAGGGGGACCAGCAGATATTTGGCGCGGCGCTGAACGGCCAGCACGGCCGCGCCCTCCAGCCGGTCCGGGAAGCGGTCGGGGAAGGGAAAGCGTAGATCGGGCCGGTTCTGGCGCACGCGGGTCAGGCGCGCGCCCGCGAGCACAGGCTCCAGTCCGCGCCGGACCGTCTCGACCTCGGGAAGTTCGGGCATGGGGGCCTCGGGGCAGACTCGATTTGTCGACGATCCGATGATAGCGGCGGCCGTCGTTGCCAACGGCTCAGGCCATGCATCCGAGGGTCCCGTCAATCCGTAACAGAGGACGGCGAGGCGGAAGCAGCGCCTGACACGAATGCGGAATTTCTTGTGAGAACTCGAGGCGCGGTGCGTTTTCCGGTGCACGACAGGGGTCGGTGCCATGCGCTGGCCTGAACGTCTCGATCCGCGCCGCAGCTGGACGGGCTTCCTGCTGACCGCAGGCCTGGGGCTGGTCGCGCTGTTCGTCTTGCTGGATCCCGCCCCGTCGCAGGGGCTGGGCCCGGCCGGGAAGACCGCGTTCTGGGTCCTGCACATTCTCGGGCCCCTCGCGCTGGCGCAGGCCTGTCAGCTGTTCCTGTCGCGCCATTCCCGGGTGTTCGGGAACGTCTGGGTCTCGGTCGCGGCGGCGGGCCTGGCGGCCTCGGCGCTGTTCGCACCGGTGGCGCTGGGGCTCGACCTTCTGTTCGGGGTGCCGGATGACCCGGTCGAGGGCACCGGTTGGCTCCTCGCCCAGGTGCTCGACGAATGGGGCGCGCTTGCCCCACCGGTGACGCTGGTCTGGCTCGGGCTGAACGCTGTGCGCGTCCTGAGGCTGCATGACGACGCTCCCTCACCGCCGGTGGCCGGAGCCCCGGCAGGCCCGACCCCACCGGAGTTCATGAGGCGTGTGCCCGCCGGGCGGCGCGGCGAGCTGATCGCGCTCAGTGCGGAGCTGCATTATCTGCGGGTCTATACGACGGCTGGCGACGCCCTCATTCTCAAGGGGTTCGGGGACGCGCTGGCGGAGCTTGGTCCGGACACCGGTCTGCAGGTTCACCGGTCCCACTGGATCGATCCGGCCTTCGCCGCGGGGGTGTCGCGCGAGGGCGGCCGGATGCAGGTCAGGCTCCTCAACGGGCTGGTTGTGCCCGTGGCGCGCAGCCGCCGCGCGGAAGTGGCTGCCGTCATCGAAGGGAAGGCCTCGCGGGTCCGGGCCTGACCGTCCGTGCGATCGCCGGACCGCTTGATGCCGGGATCCCGGCCGGCCGTGTCCGCCGCCTGCGGTTCGTGCAGGGACCGGCTCCGTTGGTGCATTCGCCCTGGCCCGCTGCCTGGGCACTCCCCATCCGTCTCGGCCGTACAGCGGCGTCTCACCTCCGGGACGGCGCATCTGATGAGGCATGAGACATGAATTCACGACATCTGAGCATCGCGGCCGCGGTGGTGATCGCCGGGCTGGCCGGCACGGACGCGCGCGCGCAGGACCTTGGGGGCGTTTACATCGAAGCCTTCGGCGGTGCCTCGATGCTGAGAGACACCACCGTCAAGGGTGCCGTCGCCGGCAAGGCGACCTTCGGGACCGGTCCGGTCGTCGGCGGCGCGCTTGGCTATGACGGCGCAGATCTGTGGTTCCGTCCGGAGATCGAGTTCGCCTACCGCTCGGGCGATGCCGGTGCCTTCGCCGGCGGGGCCCGTGGCGACTTCGCCTCCACGACGGTGATGCTCAATGCCCACTACGACTTCGACAGACTGGGAGCCTTCACACCGTACGTCGGCCTCGGCGTGGGCTATGTGACCGAGATCGATTTCGACATCACCGGCGGGGTCGCGCCGGGACAGTACAACGATACCGGAGGGGTCGCCTATCAGGCGATGGCCGGCGCCAGCTACGCCGCGACCGACCGGATCGGGTTGAGCGCCGAACTTCGCTACTTCGACGCCGGCAGCCGGACCCTTGCGAGCTCCACGCGCAGCATCACAGCCGATTACCAGACGTTCGAACTTGTCCTAGGGGCCCGCTACCGCTTCTGAACCCGATCTGTCTCCGTGGGCCGCGGCCCTGTCTCGCGGTTGCGGCTGACCAGGGTCGCCGGCACCCGCGCCTTTCATGCACGGATCGCAGGCCCTGACGGGCGATGGCGCGCCGTTCATGCAGCCACGGCGCCAATTCGTGCATTCGGGTTGGCGGCGCTGCTGAGCGCCTTTAATCAGTTCGTCCCCCACCGAAAGGTCCAGCCAGCGGGACGACCAGACCGATGATCCGCGAAAGACGCTACCGACGCCGGAGCGCGCCGAACGACAGACAGCGGCGGTTCGTCCGATCGAGGACGAACTGCAATCGAAGCTGCGCAAAACCTACGTCAAAACCCGATGTTCCCTTAACACGCCCGCCGCATGGCTCAGGCATCAGCGGGTCGGTGCCGCGCGGTTTGGGGGAATCGATGACGCATGTGCAGACTCTCGAGGGGACACGCACAGGCGACAGGTGGGGCCGCATCGCGCGGGGCCTTCGCAGGGCGTTTCTGAAGATCAGACTGTCGCTGGCGGCCGGCGTTGACGGCGCCTCGCCGATCGCTGCCGCAGCGGCCGTGACCGCTGTCCTGTCGGCGTACTTCGTCCTGTTGCCTGGCGTCGATCTGGCGATGAGCGCCCTGTTCCACGATCCCGCGCTCGGCTTCGTGGCCACGATGGACCCGCTGCTGATTGCCCTTCGCAAGTCCTCGACCTGGGTCATGGGGCTGATGCTGCTGGGACTCGTCGTGGTGGCGATCCGGGGCTGGTGGACCGGCTGGCGTGAGGCGCGGAAGGCGCTGTTCCTGATCTCGGGCCTGGCGCTGGCGTCGGGTCTGGTGGTCAACGGTCTGTTCAAGTCGCTGTGGGGCCGGGCAAGGCCGATCCAGATCGAGGCGTTCGGCGGGGATGCCCAGTTCACCTCCGCCTGGGCGATGACGGACCAGTGCGCCTCGAACTGTTCCTTCGTGTCCGGAGAGGCGTCTTCCGCCGCCTGGATCGCGGCGGTCGCCGTGTTGATGACCCCGCAGGCCTGGCGCCCTGTCCTGATCCCCGCCGCCTTCGCCTACGCCGCCGCCCTGTCGTTCAACCGCCTTCTGTTCGGCGGTCATTTTCTTTCGGACATCGTCCTGTCATGGGCCATCACCGCGCTGGTTCTCTGCCTGCTGCATCGCCTCATGCTCCATTGCCCCGTCGCAGCGCGACGGGCGCGCCGCCGCCGCCGGGTGCGGTCGGGCCCGATACCCGCGATGGCCTGATCCCTGCCGGACTGGTCGGGGCGGTCGCCGTCCTGACCCTGATCCGGCTGATCGGGCTTCAGCTGTCTGTCACCGACCTCTACGCCGATGAGGCCCAGTATTGGGTGTGGGCCCAGAGCCCGGCCTGGGGCTACTTCTCCAAGCCGCCGCTGGTCGCCTGGCTGATCGCGGCGGT
>JADCBH010000335.1 GCA_020253595.1 Brevundimonas sp. | reverse complement strand
TCCGCGCCGGTTGCGAACTGCGTCGTCCACCACAGGTCGTTTGTACTGCCCGTAGCAGAGACGGCAACCGTTGCCGGGTCGGCAGTCACATCGTAGATGTTGCCGCCGCGCGCCGCGAATACCTTGTCGTTCGTCTGGTTCGCCGCGTTGTAGGTAAACACCGACTTGACCACGCCGCCTACATCGTCAACGTGCAGGCGATAGCCTTTTCGGATCTCGGTGCCGAACTGGCGCGGAATCATGTTGTCCAGCACCACCGCGTCAAGCGGTGACATCTGGCTAATAGGGTCGCGGTAGTTCAGCCCGCCTACCGGCGCGGGGACGTTGCTCATCTTCGACGTTTGCGTCGCCGCAGCTCGTCGAGGCGCGGCAAACGGAGCAACCCGCTGGAGAGGCATATCAGAATCCGATGTTGGTGTCAGGCGTGTTCTGAATCGGGTTCAAGTACGGAAACCGCATATCCCTCGCCATCGTCAGCACAGGCGCACCCTTCTCCGCGCCCTTGCGATTCTCAAACGTCACCAGAAAATCGCGCATGGCAGCGGCAGAATCCAGACCCTTCATCTCCAGCCACTTGACGCGGGCGAGCAGCGTCATCAGATACGGGTCAACAAGGATCGTGTCGCCGTTCTTCGTCGCGCGGTTTTTGTACAGGGTCGCGTCATCCGCGTCCCGAACCCACGCCAGCGACTGATAGAAGAACGTGAGCGTCTGCGCGGTCGAGGGCGGCGCAAGGATGTAGATCTTGCTGTCCCGAATCTGCCAGTAGAACGACATCGTCGGGATCGTGGAGCGCACCAGCAGCATCTGCCACATCTGCGGCGAGATAGGCCCAATCGCGGGCCATTGGTTGCTGGTGTTCCATTGCGTCTGATCCGTGAACTCGAAAAAGTCCTCGGGCAGCGCAAAGCCCTTCTCGGTTTGCCCAGGCGAATCAGCAACAATGCTGATGCTGTGGATCTTGCTCAGTTCCTGCCAGTCGTTCATGGCGAGCATGTCATTGCCCGCCACGTTGACAGCCTGCACCATCTGCGTGACGGCAGGATCGCTGCCGCCCGCAGGGTCAGCCGGGGTCGAATAGCCCACCATCTGCGCGAGGTTCTGGACGATGTTTAGCAGACTCGCGTCATTGACAAGCTGGAAGGCCATTCGTTACCCCTCAGTCAGACTTCTTTTTGCCTTGACTCGCAACCAATGCTTCGACCTGCGCCCGCAGCGTTTCGATCTGCTCGTCACGCTTGGACAGTTCCTCGTTCATCTTTTCCAGCGGCGCATTGCCAGCAGCAACCTCAAGAAACGCTTTTGCGCGCGCCTTGTCGCCTTGAAAAGCCATGAACTTTGCACCAAACGTGTCAGCCGTTGCAGCCAGTTGCTCAATCGTGCGGATGTTGAAGTATCCATACTCGGCAACCTTTGCAGGAGGCATGGTCGGCAGCGCGGACAACGGGGTGCCGGACATCGCATCACCCTGGCCTGCGCGCCACTTGGCAAGCCGGTCGGCAAAGCGCATTTCATCAATCGCGTCCACGGGGCGGTCAATGATGTTGTTCTTGTCGCCGGGAATGTGGATGCGGACGAAGTCCTTTTCTTCGTAGATCGCACGCCCAGCCGCCTGCGACTTGTGCGGATTGATCACGGGCGAGCGATGAAACTCAACGTGCAATTTCGCGTCCTCGGCAAAGCGCGAAGTCTCGGGCCGTGCCATCGGAGGCGGGTCAATGAAGTCAGTAGCAATCGCGGTGGGTTCCATTGGGTATCCTTTTTATGGTTGAAACAGGGGCGAGCGTTGCCGCCCGCCCCCTTGCTACACTTAGACCGTCGCGCCGACCGACGGGTAAGTAAACACAGCATCCGCCGAGGTCGCAGCACCGCCCGTCGCCACGCCCAGCACAGCACCGTTGATGACGCGAGCGCCAGCGGTGCCGTCATCGTCCAGCGCACCAGCAGTCGCGGTGGTGTTCAGACGGGTTCCCTTGGCAGCAGCCGCAGAAGTACGCAGCGAGCCTTTGCCGTAGATCTGGAACCAACCGAACTCGTTGTCAGCCATGACAGCCTGAGCAACCGCCACGCGCGAGCCGTGACCGTTCTGACCCCCAGCGGTGTTAGCCGTGGTGACCATGATGAAGTCCAGCGCGTTCGCAGCCGCCGCAGCAGTCACTTCGACCGCAACGTATCCGGCACCCGTCATGGCACCGTCAGCACGACCGTAGATGAACTCCTGGTAACCCAGAGTCGGGTCGTCGTAGCCACCAATCGTCCCAAGCCGAAACGCCGGAACAGCCGACGCTGCGGTGATTTGGGTCTTGTCAATACCAATTACAGCAGTACCCATTTGACACTCCTAAGAAAAAAACCCTCGGGCATGGGGTCACCATGTCCCGAGGGAAAGGTGACCCCACCACAGGCCCACCGAATCGTTACGCAACCATCCGACCGCTGAACTGCGGGCCGCAGGAAGTCAGGTTGCCCGCCCAAGCCAGAATCTGCACTTCCGCATCCTGGTTGGTCGAATAACGGCGGTTTGGCGACAGCGGAACCATGTTCCGTTGCGCGTGCGGACGCCACTTGAGGTACTTCGTGTTGAGGAAAAAGCCCGTGTTTTGCGGGCAGAATCCACCGATACCACCGTCCAGAACCACATCCGCGTCCATGAACTTGATGGACGGGAATCCGAGGTTCGCGCTGCTCGGGTCGGTGAAACGCTGGTTTGCTTGCAGGCTCGCCATGTAGAACGCCCAGTAGTTCTGATCAAACACGATCAGGTCGGGGCGGTCGGTGCCGCGAACGGTCGAACCCCAAAGGGCGTTCATACACGACTGGATGTTCGCCGCGCTGGCAGCGCCGCCGGTGAAGGTCGAAACGTCCAGAAGTTGCGAACGCCAGAACGACCAGTCAACGCGGTTGATGCCACCGTAGGTGCCGCTCGACGGCGAGGTCGGGACAGCCGCGCCCAGGCCGGTGACTTCCTTGCCGCCGGAGCCGGTGCCGTCCGAGTAGATCGACTGCGCGAGACGGTTCACCATCGTGGCTTCCGCCACGTTGATGCGCGACTCCATGAGGTCGATCATCGCCTCTTTGCCGCTGTTCTGGAGCATCTCCAGACCGGACATGACGACCGGCACAGCGAACTGCTTGATGTCGAACTGAGCAGCGGTGATGACATCCTGAGCCGCGACCGGCAGAAGGTCGTAGCCCGAGTAGAAGCCCGCGTTCGCGTTTTCAGCAAACGACAGTTCTTCCAGAATGACGTTTCTGCCCGAAATGGTCTTGATGTTGCCGCGCTGGTTCAGTCGGGCAAGCAGGGCGTTGTTCTTGGTGACGTTGTCAGCAATGGTGCGACTGCGCGACTGAATAGTCGTCGCAATGATGTCGCTAACCGAAGGGTTTGCGAATGCCATGATGAACTCCACAGGAAAAAGGTTTGCCGCTTACGCGGGCCGATTTCGGTGGCCTTGAGCGAACCTGTGCAGTCCGGTCAAATGCAGGGTGGGCTAACGCTCCCTGCGCTCATCGGTGGCTGCGGTGCTGACGGCGCACACGCAGGCGGAATAATTCCCGCCCGCGTGCATTATCACATCACCGCGTATGCAACGCAATAGCAGCCTCAATGGCGGATCGGGTATCTCCAGACGGCGCGGTAACAGCCCCAATCGTCGGCCCGGTAGACGTTACCGAAACCGCCGCCGCCTTGGCTTTTTGCGCCGCAGTATTCTGCCCTTGCAGCGCGGTCGCCTGTTTCCGCTGCGCCAGCGCCGTCCG
>JADCBH010000334.1 GCA_020253595.1 Brevundimonas sp. | reverse complement strand
GGATAGGGAATGACCAACCATCGTTTCGCTTCGTTCGGCTTCCAGCACCGCCGCCATCAGGGCCTCCTGGCTCCGATCATGTGGCTCGGCGGCGTGATCGCCACCGTGGCGGCCCTGACGGTCGGCGCGGTTCTGGCGGTCTTCACGGCGGCGGCTGTCGCGGTCATCGCGCTGTGCGCCAGCGTCCTGGTCTTCTTTGCCGGTCTGGCCGTCCGGGCGCGCAAGCGGGCGTTTGTTCGCGCCCGTCGTCATGACGACGTGATCGAGGCCGAGAAGGTCGGCGACACCTGGGTCGCCTATGGCTGGGAGCGTCACGGGCGCTGATCGTGCCCCTGCGCATAACCGAGGCCCCGTCCCCCAACTTCGACCAGCGTCGGGGCCCGCCCGACATGCTGTTGCTGCACTATACCGGCATGCAGACGGCCGAGGCGGCGGTCGAACGCCTGCGCGACCCTGAGGCCAAGGTCTCGGCTCATTACGTCGTCGACGAGGACGGCGCGATCCTGCGTCTCGTGCCCGAGGAACGGCGCGCCTGGCATGCAGGCAAGAGCTGGTGGAAGGGCGAGACCGACATCAACGCCGTCTCCATCGGCATAGAGATCGTCAATCCGGGCCATGAGTGGGGCTATCGCGCCTTCCCCGACGCCCAGATCGACGCCGTCATCGCCCTGATCGACGACATCCGCACCCGCTGGGCCATCGAGGACGCGCGCATCCTCGGCCACTCCGACGTGGCGCCCACGAGGAAGCAGGATCCGGGCGAGCTGTTTCCGTGGAAGCGTCTGGCCGAGCACCGGCAGGGGCTCTGGTTCGAGCCGGCGGCCGAACGCATCGCCGCGCTCGGCCCGCCGCTGTCGATCGGCGACAGTGGGCTGGGGGTGCACGTGTTGCAGGCCGGGTTGCATCGGCTCGGCTACGAACCCCTGCCCGACGGGATCTATTCCGAGGAAACCCGGGTCACGGTCGAGTCCTTCCAGCGGCACTGGCGGCCTTCGAAGGTCGATGGAGTCGCTGATGGCGAAACGCGGGCGACCCTGATGGGCGTCCTGCAGCTGGCAACGGCAGAGAGCATCACGGGCGTGCTGAATTGACCTGCGGCGTCGAAGCGTCCACCTAGCCTGTGTCAGACGGCCGGGCGGTCGCGGCGGGGGCTTGCCCTCGTCGAGGAAAGTCCGGGCTCCACGGTGAGAAGGCGGCGGATAACTTCCGCCCGGGGCGACCCGAGGGATAGCGCCACAGAAAGCAAACCACCTCTTCGGAGGTAAGGGTGAAAGGGTGGGGTAAGAGCCCACCGCGTCGCTGGTGACAGGGACGGCATGGCAAGCCCCGCCTGGAGCAAGACCGAATAGGGGTGTCGCGCGGACTTTGGTCCGCAGGGTTCACCGCCCGAGACGCCCGGGTAGGTCGCGAGAACCGTCCAGCAATGGCCGGTCCAGAGTAATGATCGTCGCCGCGCTTCGGTGCGGAACAGAACCCGGCTTACAGGCCGTCTGGCGCCTTTTTCTTGCGCTACCGCTCGACGCGCGGCGTCTTGCTGCTTGAGCGCGGGTCGTGCGCTACCGCTCGCGACGCGGTCGCTCGCTGCTTGAGCGCAGTTTTGGTGCTCTGCCGCTCGGCTCGTGGAGCCTCGCTACTTGAGCGCGGCTCGTCTCCTCCCCGCGCCACAGGCGGGGGGAGGTGGCACGGAGCGTAGCGGAGTGACGGAGGGGTTCCTGAAGCGGCGAGATCGGATGTGTGGCAACCCCTCCACCGCTCTGCGGTCCCCCTCCCCATCGGCCAAGCGGCCGACGGGGAGGAGACAAATGGGCCTGCCTCGCGCTATCTCCCGCCCATGACCACCGACACCTCCGGCCTTTCCCAGCTCGGCCAGCACATCGTCCAGCCTGCCTCGCCCGAGACAGCCGTGCTGGAGCGCGTGCCCAATCCGCATCCGGACACGCTTTACCTGGCCCGGTTCACCGCGCCGGAGTTCACCAGTCTGTGCCCCGTGACGGCCCAGCCGGACTTCGCCCACATCGTCATCGACTATGCGCCCGGCGACTGGCTGGTCGAATCCAAGTCGCTGAAGCTGTACCTGACCAGCTTCCGTAACCATGGTGCCTTCCATGAGGACTGCACGGTCGCCATCGGCAAGCGGCTTGCCGATCTGCTATCGCCCAAGTGGCTGAGAATTGGCGGCTACTGGTACCCGCGCGGCGGCATCCCGATCGATGTCTTCTGGCAGACCGGCGTGGCACCGGAGGGACTTTGGCTGCCCGACCAGGGCGTGCCGACCTATCGCGGACGGGGATGAATCCGTCGAGGCCATAAGCAGCCGTTATCGTCCTGATTAGCGCGACCGTCTTGATGGTCGGGTGGTCCTGGGTCAGGCTGATTCTGCGGCCCGGGCCCCTCTGACGATCACTGTGATCGTGATGTCGGACCGCATCGGGTGCGCTCGATGACTGGGTCCGGCTGAACCAACGCCCGAAAACCCGGCAACCGGCGCTCCGATCGAAAGAACGGAGAGGCACGATGACTATAGTTC